>JANLUE010000907.1:0-5601 GCA_031363325.1 Gemmataceae bacterium | reverse complement strand
TCTAGGACCGCCTTCTGCGCGTGCATGCGATTCCCCGCCTGTTGGAAGACCACGCTGGCCGGGCCTTCGATCGCGTCGTCGGAGATTTCTTCGCCGCGATGAGCGGGTAGGCAATGTAAGATCTTGGCGTGCTTCGGGGCCTTCTTCAACAAAGCCGCGTTGATCTGGTAGGGGGCGAAGTCGCTCAAGCGCGATTCGCGCTCGGCTTCCTGGCCCATGCTCGTCCAGACGTCCGTGTACAGCACGTCGGCCGACTTGACGGCCTCGGCCGGGTCGCGAATCTCTTCCGGCAAGTTCGGGCCGACGTGCTTGCGATAGTTGGCCGCGAACTCGGCCGGGAAGCCGTAACCGTCCGGGTGAGCGAGCACGAAGCACACGCCGAGCTTGCCACACAGGACCGCCAGCGATCGGGCCACGTTGTTGCCATCGCCGATGAACGCGACCGTCTTGCCCTTCAGGTCGCCGAAGCATTCCTGAACCGTGAGCAGGTCGGCCATGGCCTGGCAGGGGTGCGAGGTATCGGAGAGGCCGTTGATCACGGGGACGGCCGAATGGTTCGCGACGCCTTCAACCGTGGCATGCTTGAAGACGCGAAGCACGATCGCATTCACGTACTGCGACATCGTGCGGGCGAAGTCGGCGAGAGACTCGCGCGCTCCGAGCCCGACTTCGCTGCCCGCCTGGAACAGGCTCACGCCGCCAAGCTGAGCGACGCCCGCCTCGAAGCTCACGCGCGTCCGCAGCGACGGTTTCTCGAACACAAGGCTCACAACTTTGTTCCGCAGCGTGGTCGCGAACGTGCCCCCCGCCACCTCGGCCTTCAGTCGGGCGGCCTCCGCCAACAGATGGCGGAGCGTGTCCGGGTCGTGATCGATCACCGTCAGGAAGTGGCTCATCGGCAACTGGCCAAAGGGGTTTGCGGAACCGTTACTTGTGAGCGAGAGTGAGCAACACGTCTTCGATGATCGTGCAGCCTTCGTCAATTTGGGAGTCGAGAATGTTCAGGGCGGGCAACAGGCGAATCACCGTACTGTGGGTGGCGTTGATGAGCAACCTTCGCTTCAGGCACTCAGCGACGACCGGGGCCGCGTCGGTCGCGAGTTGCACGCCGATCATTGCACCCTTCACGCGGACTTCCTGCACGTGCGGGCACTTCGCCTGGAGCGACTCGAACCGTGCGGCGAAGCAAGCTCCGACGTGCGTGGCTCGTTCAAGCAAACCGTCGGCCTCGATCGTCTCGATGGTCGCAAGCGCGGCTCGGCAGGCGATCGGGTTGCCGCCGAACGTGGCCGCGTGCGTGCCCGGCTTCAGCTTCTCGGCGACCTCGGGCTTCGCGAGCAACCCGCCGAGTGCGACTCCGCCCGCGACGGCCTTCGCGAGCGTTCGAATGTCCGGCTTCACGTTCCAGTGTTGATGAGTGAACCACTTGCCGGTTCGACCCATGCCCGTTTGCACTTCGTCGAAGATCAACAGGAGCTTGTAGCGATCGCAGAGGTCGCGCAGGCCTTCGAGATATCCATCGGGCGGAAGATTGACGCCGCCCTCACCCTGAATTGGTTCGACCATCAGGGCGATCGTCTCGGCGTCAATCGCCTTCGAGAGCGCGTCGAGATCGCCGAACGGGGCGTAGTTGAAGCCCGGCAACATGGGGCCGACGCCCTGATGGTATTTCGGCTGAGCTGTCGCCGTGAGCGAGCCCATTGTCCTGCCGTGAAAACTGTTCAACATCGTGACGATCTTGTAGCGATCGCCGCCGTTCGGCCCGGACGCTCGGCCATTCAAGCGGGCCAGCTTGATCGCCGCTTCGTTCGCCTCCGTGCCGCTATTGCAGAAGAACGCCCGACCGTCGAACGTGGTCCGTTCGCTAAGCGCTTTCGCGAGCTTGCCCTGCGACTCCGTGTACCACGTGTTCGGAACGTGGATGAGTTCGGCGACTTGTTCTTGAACCGCCTTCACGACGCGCGGCGGACAGTGGCCGATGAGGCCACAGCCCCAGCCCGGGAAGAAGTCGAGGTACTTGTTGCCCTCGGCGTCCCAGACGAGCGAGCCCTCGCCCCGGGTCAGGCAGACGGGATAGCGCGTGTAGTTGCCAATCACGTAGCGATTGAACTGTGCGATCACGTCGTTCGATTTCATGGCGTTCCAAGTCCCGGCTTTTTGCAAATCTCGAAAGGCGAACCGGGGGGGCGTTAGCCCTCCGGGTGAAGTCGCAATCGCTCGAACTTTGTCCGTGGTCAATCGACGAATTGAAAACCGTTTTGGGTTCACCCGAGGGGCTAACGCCCCCCGGCTCGCCAGACCACTCGCCCACTTACAGAATGATTTCCGTCCCCACACCGGTGTCGGTGAAGATTTCAAGCAATAGCGAGTATTTTCGGCGGCCGTCGATGACGTGGACCTTGCCCACGCCGGCCTTGAGGGCATCGAAGCACGCTTCGACCTTGGGCAACATGCCGCCGTCGATCACGCCATCGCGGACGAGTTGGCGGCAGCCGTCCGAATCGAGGTGTGAGATCAACGTATTCGCATCCTTTGGGTTCTTCAGGATCCCCGGGGTATCGGTCAGAATCACGAGCTTGGCGGCCCGAAGCTCGGCGGCGACGGCGCACGCGGCCGTATCGGCGTTCACGTTCAACCAACCGCCGCCCAAGTCTTGGGCGAGCGAGGGAATCACTGGCACGACCCCGGCCGCCGCGAAATCGCGAACGAGCCCGGCGTCCACACGGGTCACCTGGCCGACACGCCCCAGGTCGATCGGCCCGGCATCGCTTTGTAATGCGAGCCGCTCGCCGAACAGGGCCTGCAACGTTCCCGAATGCAGACCCACGGCCCGGCCGCCAAGTTCGCGCATCTGCCGAACGATTCCGGCGTTCACTTCATTCGTCAACACGTCGACCACGATGCCGAGCGTCGCATCGTCCGTGTAACGGCGACCTTGAATCTTCTTTGGCACGAGACCGGACGCGGCCATCGCCCGGTCGATCGGCTTGCCGCCGCCGTGGACCAGGATCGGGCGCAGTCCAACGGACTCGAGGAAGACGACGGATTGAAGCGTGGCCGCGAGCGCGGCCTGGTCTTCCATCGCGCTGCCGCCGAGCTTGACGACGGTGAGCCGATCGCGAAACGTCCGGATGTAGCCGAGCGCCTCGACGAGGGCTTCGGCTTTGCGGATCACATCGTCCATCGGACCTGATTTCGCCAGGGGCCGGACGGAAAAGAAACAATGTAGGTGGCGCGGGGGTAACGTCAACACGAACGAACGATTGCCTAAAACGGAGCCGACTCGTCGCGCTCGCGCGAGTCGGTTCGCCCGAAGCCAATCGAGCGGCGTTTGCGGTGCGGGGTCAAGTCGTGGCGGTTGATCTCCCATTGCTTCATCGCCTCGTCCCAACTCCACACGCCTTTCTCCATGAAGTACAGGATCAGCAGGTTCTTCAACTCTTCGACTTCGGCGAAGCTCATCCCTTCGGTTTGCACCACGGCGCGATCCATGTCGAACGCGGCGAGGATGTCCGGGTGCCAGCGTGAAATCAATTCGCGGCGGAGTTCGTTCGTCGGTGGTTGGAAGTGCAGGACCAAATCGATTCGGCCGGGCCTCTTGAACGCGCGGTCGATCAGTTCCAGCGCGCAGTTCGTCGTGAACACAAAGACGACGCCTTCATTCACCGAGATGCCATCCAACGCACTCAGGAACACGGCCTGATCGTCCGTTTCGCCGACCGTCTCGCGATCGCGAAGCGCGATGTCCATGTCGTCGAAGAACACGATGCCTCGTTTGTCGACCGAGAATAGTTCTTCAATCGTGTCCTGACTGCGGGCCTGACGGTAGGCGTCCGGCGTGACCAGTCGCCACTCCCAGCGCCGGCGCAGGCACTCGTGCCAGATCCACCGGCAGGCGGACGTCTTGCCGTTGCCCGGCGGGCCCATGAGCAGCACGCCGCGCTTGGCCCGACCGCCGTATTCCTTGATTCGCCGCAAGTTCGTTCGATCGAGGTAGCCGATCGTGTTCTGCCACAACAGATCGAGCTGATCCTTCGGCAGGACGGGGGCCTTGCACGGCGGCTCGCGATCGCGGCGGGCCTGCACGGCCAATCGATACAACTTCGCGTAGTTCCGTCGCTCGACGGCCACGAAGTCGAAGCCCCAGGCGTTTCGATAGTTGTCGTGCCCGAACCGAACGCGAACGAAGCGAACGCCTTCGATGTCGTAGAGCCGGGCCCCGAGTTGGATGCCGGGATAGAGCCGGCGATTGTCCGGGGCCCAATCGCGAACCAGCACGCCATCGAGCGGATAAAGTGTGAGCTTGCGGGCGGACCGCATGACGCCTTCGTAGAACTGGTCGAGGTCGACGACGCACAGGTCTTCGAGGCCAGTGAGTTGGGCGACCTGATCGAGGAGGTAACGATGGTCGGCGGCGTACTGTTGCAGTTGGTTCATGCGGCAGATGGCTGGACGAGTAACGGAACGGACTCCCATACGGTATAAGCCGTCAGTCCTTCAGCCAGAACCGGACGATGCAGTACAGCGCGTTGAACGCGTCCTTCAAGCCGATTTTCTTCCCCTCCTCGTACGTCCGGCCACTGTAACTGATCGGCACTTCATAGATTCGCCACGGTGGGGCCTTCTTCTTGGCGATCTTGGCCGTCACTTCCGGTTCGAACCCGAATCGGTTCGACTTCAGGTTGATGCCTTGAATCACTTCCCGCCGAAAGACCTTGTAGCAGGTCTCCATGTCGGTCAGGTTCAGGTTGGTGAAGTAGTTCGAAAGCGTGGTCAGCCAGCGATTGGCGACCGAGTGCCAGTAGTACAATACGCGATGATTATCGCCGATGAATCGCGAGCCATAGACCACGTCGGCCCGGCCATCCATGATCGGCTGCAGGAGCCGTGGGTACTCGGCCGGGTCGTATTCGAGGTCCGCGTCCTGGACGATCACGACATCGCCGGTCGCGTGCTTGAACCCGGTTCGCAGGCCGGCTCCCTTGCCCTGGTTGTGTTCGTGGAAGATGATCCGGCAGTCCGGGAACTTGGAGATTTCGTCCGTGAGAATCTGCCGCGTGGCGTCCTTCGAGCAATCGTCGACCAGAATGACTTCTTTCGGGATTGGCACCTCGCGGACGCGGCGAACGATCTCGCGGATCCAGCGTTCCTCGTTGTAGACGGGGATCACGACCGAGAGCTTGAACCCCTCCGGGATCGGGTAGAGGCCGAGTTGCCGACAGGCGGGTTCGCCGAGCAAGGCGTGGAGGACGGCGAACCGGCGAACCGGGTCGGCGGCGAGCGTCGGAATTTGGGACTCGAAGTCGCCCTCGATCGGCATCGTGCGTTGATCCTGAAGAACAGCGTTTGGGCAGCTTGGGTAACGTATTTGGCGAACGCGCCAAAGGAAGATGGGCCAACCCTGCGGAATGTGCCGCCCGTCCGAAAGTTGGCGATTGCCCGACCCCACCTGCCGGGCAAGTCGATCGACTCGACTGGTCGAAGCAAGACGAGGAGTGGGCGACCCAAGCCTCGAAGCCATCGGCCGGGGCTAAACCCGAATCGCGGTGAGAACCGGAATTTTTGTTGGATGGGCGAGCCGGGGGGCGTTAGCCCCTCGGG
>JANLUE010000881.1:0-8127 GCA_031363325.1 Gemmataceae bacterium | reverse complement strand
GCGGCGATGGCTTCGCCATCTTGCCCTGGGCTGAACAAACTCAGACCGTTGGTCTGAAATCCAAAACCACTCCCTTCGTCGGCGTAACCCAGGGCGGCAACCGCTGCGCGGTCTTGCGCTGGGCTGTGCAATCTCAGACCTTTGGTCTGAAATCCAAAAAAACCGAAAGTCACTTCCCCCCCGGCGGGCAATATTGCTTCAGCCATGCGAACACTTCGTTGTGCCAGCGCTCGCCGTTTTTGGGTTTCAGCACCCAGTGCCCTTCGTCGGGGAAGTTCACGAATCGACTCGGCACCTTCTGGCGTTGCAGCGCGTTGAACAATTCGTGGCCCTGACCGATCGGGCAGCGGAAGTCGTAGTCGTTGTGGATTACGAGCATCGGAACCTTGTTTTTGCCGAGGTTGCCGGCCTTCTTGTGCGGGGAGAAGTGGGCGTAGGCCTCCGGCTTCTCCCAGGGCAGGCCGCCGTGCTCGAATTCGTCGAACCACAACTCGTCCGTTGTGCCCCACATGCTTTCGAAGTTCCACACGGAGCAGTGGTTGATCTGACACTTGAAACGCTTGGCGATGTCGTTGACGGCGAACCAGTTCATCATGTAGCCGCCGAACGAAGCGCCGGCCGTGCCGATGCGATCCTTGTCCACGTACGGCAACGCTTCGACGTAATCGAGCCCCGCGACGAGATCGCGATAACACTTCCCGCCCCAGTCGCCGGAAATCTGATCGACGAACTTCTGGCCGAAGCCGGTCGAGCCACGTGGGTTCGGCAACACGACGACATAGCCCTGGGCGGCCCAAAGTTGCGGGTTCCAACGGAACGACCAGCCGTCCTCCCAGGCGCTTTGCGGTCCGCCGTGCACGAGGTACGCGACCGGCCACTTCTTGGAATCGTCGAACCCCGGGGGCTTCAACACCCACATCTGCATGTCGCCGCCTTCGACCTTCACCTTCACACTTTCGGGCCGTTGGCGATCGAGCGTGTTCAACAACTCGTAGTTCGGGTCGGCCACGATTCCGACCGTTACGCTCGTGTCCTCGGCGGAGAACTTTGCGCCGTTGACGTGGGCCGGATGATCGAGTCGCGACAGGGCGCACACCCACGTGAGTCCATCCTTGCTGCAATTCAGGCCGGCGATCGTGCCGATCGTTGGCTGAATGTAGGCGGACGTCTTGCCGTTTGCGCCGAAGGTGCCGACGCCGACCGAAATCTTGCCGCCGAGCGTCACGCTGTAAACCGTGTGGGCGCCGTTCTCGTCCACGACGAAGACGAGCTGTTCGCCGGGCCGCCACGTGAATTCGTTCACCGAGACGTCCTTCTCGGCCGTCAGGTTCTTCGGCTCGCCAGTGATATCGCCGTTGGCCGAGCAGTCGGCCACCAGGATGTCCCACTTGTCCGCTTCGTAACCAGCCTTCTTTTGAGCCCGCCAGGCGAGTCGCTTGCCGTCCGGCGAGAAGCGCGGCCCATTGTCGGCGGCCGGGTTCTTCGTCAACGTTTCCCAATTCGTTGCTGCGTTGTCGATCGCGACCCGGCACAGGTCGTAGTTCGTGCTCCACGATTCATCGCTGGCCGGCGCGGCCGCGAAGACGAGGTGCTTGCCGTCCGGGGTGAACGTGAAATCGTCGCCCACGCTGAACGTCGTCGAGTTCGGATAGCCATCGCGATTGCCCGGCGTGACGTCGCGTGGCTCGCCGCCGTCGGCCGACAAGACGAATAAATGCTGGCGCTTGTCCTCGACGTACTCGTCCCAATGGCGATAGAAGAGCCGCGTGAACACGCGAGCCTTGACCGGCCCCTTCTCCGTTTCTTCGAGCCGCTTTTTGTTCAACGCGTCCGATTCCTTGAACGGCTTCTCGGAGAACTCGGGGAACACGGCCGACACGAAGGCGATGTGCGTGCCGTCCGGCGACCAGATCGCAGTGCCGGCTCCTGTCGAGAGCGTCGTCAGTTGCCGGGCCTCGCCGCCGGCCAGGTCGATGACCCAGAGCTGGTTCTCACCCGATCGCGTCGATTCGAAGAGGATCTTGGTGCCGTCCGGCGACCAGCGGGGATGGCGGTCGGCCTTGATCGAACTGGTGAGCCGGCGCGGCGGGCCGATCTTGACCGTGTCGGAAATCCACAAGTTCGTGGACGACTTGTTGGCCCCCAGGTCGACGTTCGCGACCTGGAAGACGACGAGTTTGCCGTCCGGCGAAACCTGGGGATCAGCAACGCGCTTGAGGGCGTACAGATCGGCCAAGGCCACCGGCCGTTTCTGGGCCAACGCGTCGGTCGAGGCCAAACACAACGTGACGAGAACGAAACTCAGCGTGCGCATGGATGGGGATCTCGGGTGATGCGAGACGATGGAGTTATGGTACGAGTCACGCGGGAGCGCGATTGTTCGTCGTGGACGGTCAAGGTATGATGGCGGGTGTCCCGGAGGTTTGTTCATGTCGCACCCCGTTCGCGTCGAGCAGGTCAATGGCCACTTCTCGGCGATTTTTCTGGCGGACCCTACGGTTCGCGCGGACGCGTCAACGCGAGAGTTGGCGATCGCGCGCGTACAAGACGAAATCGAGCGACGCTATGTCTCGGGCGAACTCGTCGACGTGGAACTCCCATCGAAGCGGAGCGAAGTGAATTGCTCCATCGGAATTCTGAAGGATGACCCTTCGATGGACGAACTTCGTGAGTTGATGCGGCATCGTCGCGACCTGGAACCCTATCCGGATTACGAATGATTGCATTTGACAGCGATGTCCTTTCCCTCGTTTGGGATGGCACCGAGCCATACCGCTCGAAAGCGGCTCAAATTGCGTCAGAGGACTGGGGCGTACCGGTCGTGACGGCCGAGGAAGCATTGCGCGGTCGCCTCGATCAAGTTCGCCGAGCGGAAGCCGGACGCGGTCGTCTTTCTCTCCCTGACGCCTATCGCTTCCTTGAGATCACACTCTCCGCTCTTCGTGTCGGTGTCTATCTTCAATTCACTTCAGTGGCCGAACAACTCGTCGTTACCTGGCGTGCCGCCAAGATTCGCGTCAAACCCATGGACATGCGGATCGCGGCGATTGCGATCTCGAACAACGCCACGCTCGTCACTCGAAATGTCCAGGACTTCAAACTCATTCCCGGTCTCAAACTCGACATCTGGCCATAGCGCCATCCATCGAGCCCATCGGAAGTCAAATCACATGTCGATCCTCGCGCGTGTCCGGTCGTTGCACGATCGCTTCGAAGCGTACCTCCCCGCCGATCCCACGATCCGCGCCGAGGGCACGACCCGACAAGAAGCGATCCAAACGTTGCGTGCGGAAGTTGCTCGGCGCTACGCCACGGGCGAGTTGGTCGATCTCGAACTTCGGACGCCTCCGAGTTCCTGCGAAGTGGTCGGCATCCTGGGACACGATCCGACACTTGAGGAACTCATTGCCGAGATCTATCGGCAGAGAGACGCACAACCCTGTCCGGGCGAGGAATGAATTCGGTTGCATGACTAAGGCGACCGACGATACAATCGAGTGATTGGAGGCTGGCAAATGGCACTCTCGGTTCGGGTTGAACAGGTCAATGGGCATTACTCCGCGAGTCTCTTGGGAGACGCGGCCGTGCAAGTGGACGGCCCGTCGCGTGAGTCAGCGCTCGCACTACTGCGCGATGAGGTTTCCCGTCGTATGGCGGCCGGTGAGTTGGTGAACCTCAATGTGCCGAATGTCGGAATCGATTTCGTTGGAATCTTGAAGGATGACCCCACGCTCGAGGACTTGCGAGAAGAGATCGCTCGTCAACGCGACCTCGAGCCCTACCCGGTCTACGAATGATCGCCTTCGATAGCGACATCCTCACGCTCATTTGGGAAAAGGTCGAACCGTATTGCTCGAAAGCCGACCAGATTCCCCTCGCGGATCGAGGCATCCCCGTAGTTGCCGCCGAGGAAGTCTTACGTGGTCGCCTCAACCAAATCCGAAAGTCCGAAGCGGGTCGGTTCAAGATCACTCTTCCCGCGGCCTACGCATTCTTTGAGTTCACTCTCTCCGCGTTGCGGGGCGGCACCTACCTTCCATTTACAAGTGGGGCCGAACAACTTGTGGGCTCCTTTCGATCGGCCAAAATTTCCGTCAAAGCCATGGACATGCGGATCGCGGCGATTGCGATCGCGAACAACGCGACGCTCGTCACTCGCAATGCCCGCGACTTCCGATTGATCCCCGGACTCCAGCTCGATGTCTGGACCTGAACTCAATCGGACTAACGGCCATTCGGCATCTCCTTTTGCGCCAGCAGGAACTCCCGTCGTTTGATCAGGTGGGTCTTGAGCAACTCCGCATCTCGCGCCAGAAGTTGAGCGCCCTCTACCTCGGTCGCACCACGGAGCTTGGCCCGGATCGCCGCCTCGTCGCCGAGGCGCTTGGCCATTTCGTCGATCAGCGGAAAGTACGTGTCCTTGGTGTAGACCTTGTCCAGCAACTCCCGGGTGCGGTCGAGAAACACTTTGCGGAAATGCGGGTTGGCCAGCAACGGCCGGGAGAAGTGGCCACCGGGCCGCCACCAATTGCCGCGGAACCCGCCGGCGGCCGCCGCCGGGCGCTGGTCGCCGGCCATGCCAAATGTGAGTGGCATGTCGAAGAACACTTTGTCGTCCGCCAGGCCGTCGTAGTACCCCCAAGTCTTGTCCTGATCCCACGGAAACATCATCCACTGGTCGCGCTTCGGGTCGCGGTATGCGAAGTAGTTGTTGAAGAACCCGTCCCAATGCGAGAGGATCATGTTCACCGCGAAATAGCTCGCGACCTGTTCCACGTCGAAGTGTTCTTGGATCACTTTCCACTGTTTGTCCGCGTCGCCATTGGACATGGTGAGCTGATCGATGATGGCGAGCACGTCCTCGTGCCCGGATTGCTTGTTGGTTCGCTTCTCATGTTGGCCGGTGACCCCACGACCGAACCAGAGCAGCTTGTACAGGTTGCCGCGATCGTCGATCTTGTTCCGTCGGAGGAACGACGGGTTCGGCCGCTCGATCATCAAGTGGTGTCCAGCCAGTTTGCCGTCCACCCAGACCCGGACAAACTCAGTCAGCGGGGCTGGGCTGCCCGCACGTCGATACAAGTCGTAGGCCAGGGCCTCGGCCATCAGCGACCACTCGCTCCCTTCGAAGTCGATGTTGACGGACGACATGCCGTTGAGTTGTTGATCCTTGTGGAAGAAGACACGGAAGCCCCGGTCGCCGATTCGAGGCACGGCACTGATGTGATCGAAGACGGAAGCCTTCCCGGACTTGGGGTCGACATAGACGAAGGTCGACGAACCCCGGGGCGGTCGCGGCGCCTCCTGGCGTGGACCGAAGCCGGCGAAGTTGGGCCGTGGGCCGCGACCGGCCGGCGCGGCGAATTTCGGTTGCACGGGCGCCTTCATCTCAACGAGCTTGTCCGGCCCGCCGCGGATCACAAAACCGAGCGGGTTTTTCGACGCGGTCCACGCATCGTGAACGTAGGCCGACCGCGTCGGTCGAAGGTCATTTTCCGCCGGACCGTAGCGCAACGAGCCGTCGATACCATTGGCCTTCACTCGGTATCGCACAAGCGCTCCGGCCGCTTGGCCCGGAATTCTTGCCGCGAATTGGCCGTCCGACCCCTTGGACATCGGCAGGCTCAGTTCCTTCCCTTCCGTCCCATCAGCCACGACACGGTAAAGCAACGTGATGTCCTTCACGTTCCCAGTGACGGCCGCTTCGACCTTGAGGGCCTGAGACGGCGGTAGGTCGGTCGACGCGCTCGCCAGCTTGACCGTGGGGGGAAGCGTCGCGGAATAGCTGGCGTTTGGCAGGCCGGGAGTGCCGGCCGGCTTCGGGGTCGAAGGTAGTGGCGAGGCCGCCCAGTTGTCGGCCGATTCGCCACTGGCCGTCGGCGTGATGCGTTCGAGCGACGCCGAATAGCCGTCGGCGCTGACGGGCCACGGCGCTCGATCCCCGTACCGGACGGTGTCCGCCACCTTGCCCGCCGCATCTTTGAGGACGAGCTTTTCGCCACCCCGTTTGAGCGGCCGCTTCAGGGGGCCGATGGCTTCGACCTTGTAATATTTGGCGAATCGCTCGAGGTTCAACGCGACCACGAGATACCCCTTGCCGTTGAGCATCGACTTCGCGGGGAAGGTGAAGACCTTGCCATCGTCGAGCGTCCAGCCGCCGAGATCGACGGGTGCGTCCGCAGTATTGTGGACCTCGATCCATTGCAAATCGTTGAGGTCGTCGGGCGCGTGGTAGAAGATTTCGTTGACGACCACACCCGCGCGGCCGCTCGACAACGGTCCGGCCACGACGACAGTGAGCGCCAAGAGTAGACGGTTGAATCGAACCATGATTCGGTCCTCCGACCGTTGGCGGCCGACCCGAGCGAACCCCCCCACGGTCGTCCTCAAACAAGTCAAGAAACAGCGATGAATTCACCTGAACCGCATCACGGCCCAACCGCACGGCGCGAGGCCTCCAGGATTGGCCAGGGGAGCAGGCCGAAGCCAATCGTCACGGCCGCGCACAGGCCGGCCGTCAACAGCAGGGGGCTGTGTTTCACGGTTGGTTGCGGGGCGCTCAGCGCTCCGCGGAAGTACATCGCGGCGAGCACGCGGACGTAATAGTATGCCGCGATCGCCGCGTTCAATGCGCCGACCAGGGCGAGCACTCGGAACAATTCGTGCAACGGCGCGTTCGCAGGGGCGGCCATCGCGCCCAGGAACAACAGGAACTTGCCGACGAACCCGGCCGTCAGCGGCAGGCCGATCAGGCTGATCAGGAACAAGGCGAGCAGGCCGGCCAGCCAGGGGTGCGATTCGCGCAGGCCGGCGATGTCGTCGATCGTTTCGACTCGGCGGGCGGGCGAATCGAGATAGGCGATCACGGCGAAGGCCCCGACGGTCATGGCCCCATAGGCGATCAGATAGAAGAGCAACGCTTCACTGCCAGTCGCGATCGGTCCTTCACTTGGCGAACGGTAGGCCTGGGCCGGCACGACGGCGAGGCCGATCAACATGTAGCCGGCGTTCGCGACGCTCGAATAGGCCAGCATTCGGCGCAGGTTGGTTTGCAACAGGCCCATCACATTGCCGGCCGTCATCGTGACGGCGGACAGAATCCACAACAACATCAAGACGCGCTTGACGAACTCGCCAGCGACCGGGCTCGCATCGCCAACGAACGCGAACAGTTTCAACAGGGCCGCGAAGCCGGCAACCTTCGGCACAAACGCCAGAAACGCGACCGTTCCAGTCGGCCCACCCTGATACACATCGGGCGCGTAAAAGTGGAATGGAAAAGCGGTGACCCGGAAGCCGAGCCCCGCCAACACGAGAACGATCGCGATCAACGCGGTGGTCGCCCCATCGCCCGGCACGAGGCGCGGCAGAATTTGCGTGAGGGCCGCGATGTTGGTCGTGCCGGCGAGGCCGTACAGATAGCTGAACCCGAACAGCAACATGGCGGAGGAAAGCACACTGAGCAGGAAGTATTTGACGGCCGCTTCCTGGGCCTTCGCGTCGGTCCGCGGCAGGTAGAGCATCACATACGTCGGGATGCTGATCAATTCGAGAGCGAGGAACAGTGTGATCAGGTCGTTTGCGGAACCGACGAGTGAGAACCCGGCCGTCGCGGTCAGCAAACACGCGTGATAGTCGGCCGATTTGCGGTCGTCGCATTCGTGCCAGGAGAACAGCACGAGGACGGCCCCGGTCGCGAACGCGGTCAGGCGCACGAACGTCGCGAACGAATCGGCGAGGATCGGCGTGACGGTCGCGATGCCATGCGCGGGCCGATCGGCGAAGTGCAACCCGGCGGCGAGGCCAAGCCCCAACAACGCCACGACGCCGGCGGAATTCCGGCTCGCGACGCGCAGCGTGCTGAGCAGGAACAGCACGCACGCCGTCCCGACCAGCGCCGCTTCCGGCACGGCCAGTCGGAACACCTGTTGCAGCGTCTCGTCGATCGTCACCGGTGGGGGTCTCCAATGTTCGGGTTCCCCCTCTCCGCTTCGGAAAGGGGGTGAGGTAAATCACTCGCCTGTTCTTTAGTCCGAACCCATACACCCCCCGACGGGTTGACAGCTATTCGCCGGGGGTTGTGCCACGCGACACCCCCGGCGGACTCGCACACACGGGAACGACGGA
>JANLUE010000852.1:0-2802 GCA_031363325.1 Gemmataceae bacterium | reverse complement strand
CATCAAACTGCCGAAACCGGCTTTCCGGAATTGGTTCGTTCAACTGAACCGCGTCTACCGAGTATTCGAAGGAGACAACTTCCTTGCCATTTCGGGCGCTCGTCCCCTTGGACTTCTTTACCAGATGCACACCCGGCTTCGGTTCTTGGAACTCGGTGACCGTAAGGCGCTTATGCATCTCCACACCGGACTTGAAACGCGCCGAACGGGTATCTTGGGCAATTAGATAGTTGGTCGCCGGATCGAGCAAGAATTCGAGGGTCCAGTCGCCGTCGATGGTTTCAGGTCCCGATCCAGGGTAAACGAGTTCGATCCGATAGAATCGTTTGCCGCCCTCCGTCCGATACCCGGACTTCGACACGCGCTTCGCGCGCCGAACGAGTTCGGAGAATTCGACGAGGTTCAGGGACTCTGGTTCCCAAAGTAGCAATCCATTGGCCAGTCTCGGATCGCACTGGGAATAGGCGGAACGATGGGGCGACGAGACGGCACCGCCGAATTGCCCGACGGTTGAAGGATCGGGCTTCAGGTGTGTATAGGCCACCGTGTAGCTCGAGTCGTGCAGAATCATGTCTTCAATCCGGTCGTCTGGACCAGAGTATTTCACGCGAAGTGAGTCACCCGACCACCAACAGTCCGCCGTGTGTTTTGACTCGGCAAATTTACCCACTTCGGTCAACTGTCGATGCACGTATTGCACGCGACAGGTCAAAGTGGCGATGGCTTCGCGCGATTGTCGGTGCGCGGCCAATACTTCATCGACGGTTGTCGGTTCGGCCCTCAATGTCGGGATCGCAACCGCGACCAGCGAACCTATGGTGAATCGGGACCACATTGGGATCACTCGTACTTGTGCGTGTGAATCGCGCCGTTCGATGTGCTTGAACGGCGCGCGTTCCCGAGACTCTTCGATCGCTCAGGGTCCGTTGCTGGCACAATGCTCGTTTCGAACGAGACACGAAGTGTCCGGGTCGACCGAACACTTGCCCTTCGAACACGTATCGAAGACCGTGATATCTGGCACCCAGCACTGCGTGCCCGGCGGGTACGTGCCGGTACACCAAGCCGCCGGCGTCGTATTGTCCGGCCAGCCACAGGTTGCGTTAGGGCAAAGAGTTGTGTTTACCGCCCAGCTGAAGTCTTTGCAGGTCTTCACATCACAAATCTTCTTGTCCTTGTACTCGCCAGCCCTCAGTTTGTTGGACGATTCGCTACAGATTCCGGCCATTGCCAACAGCATGGCGGAGACCACGAGCAGACGACACATGGGGCAGCACTCCATCAAAAGTGGTGCGAATCGCGTGAGATGCTATCGCTTGCGGCTCACCGGTGTCAACACAAAAACGCGGATCTTTTGAGTTTGTTACAATTCTTGCGTAACCTCACCGTCGGCCGCGCACCGAGTGCGGGAACATTACTTCCTGTCGCACGTTGTCGGCCGAATCAAACGGAACCGCCGTCGCCGTCGATCCCACTTCGAGCGCCCGATTACTGCGAGCCGCATCGGCCAGAACCTTCGACACCCAGAGTTCCGCGACCTCGAGCGAGTTCGGGATCACCGCAAACTTCAACCGCTCGGGCAATGGCTGCCAGCACGTGTCGATCGCCGCGTCGATCACTTCGCGATCCGTCTTGAACGCGATCGGAAGCTTCGAGCGCCACAGGAACCGAGCCGTCAAATTGTTCATCCGGAACGGAGCCTGATCAATCGACGCGAGCAGGCGCTCGGTCGTTAGGTCCGCGATGCCGACCCCCGTCCCGTTGCCGTGACTCTCCGGCGATAGGTCGAGACAACACATCCGCGTGATCTTCGGTCGATTCGTTTCCAACTCGGGGGCCGCCTCGATGAGCAAGCGCCCGACGACATTGGGGTCGATGCCCGCGCCCGAATAGTTTTTGCCGATCTCGCAGACGACGAGTACATCGAGTTCGTCGAACGGAATCCGACCCATGATTTCGCGAGCTTTTTCAAGCAGCAAAGGTTCGACCTCGAGCAACTCGTCGCGATCGACGACCCGGAGCTCGGCCGTCTCCTCCTGGGCGTTCTCGAGAATGCCGAGCCCGCCCAGGAACTTCGTCTTCTCCAAGATGACCTTTGCCGATTCGACCATCATGTCTTTGAGCCCGCGCCAACCCCAGCGATGATGTTGCGACGCCCCCTCGCGCTTGCCCAGTCCGATCACGAGCATTTTGACGATGCCGGACTCGTAGCGGCCGCGAAAGTCCGTGTGCGGCTTGATCCGCGAGATGGTCACGACGCCATCGGCCGCCAGGGCGTTCTTGTCCCACCAGACCGGCTCATTCCACGAATTGATGCCGATCGAGACCGCGGCCATATCCGTCTCGACCGGGACGCCGAGATGCGCTTCGTCGATGTGATAGCTCGCCAGCAATTCGCGTTGCCCCTCGGGCGTGGCCCCGCCATGCGAACCCATCGCGGCCAGGATGAACGGCTTCGCGCCAAGTTCGCGAAGCGCGTCGACCGTAGCCTTCACGATGATGTCGTAGTTCTTGATCCCCCGCGACCCGCACCCAACGGCGATGCGATCGCCGGTACGAATTCGCTTCGCGAGTGGCGACATGAGCCATTGCCGACGCGTCTCCCCGGCCACATCGGCAACGGTCGGCTGCGGCGCAATCTGGCGGACGTGATACACGTCGGGGATGTTCATGGGCTCATCATCCGGCGGGGCCGCGGAGTTGGCAAGTTAAACCCAAGTCACGCGGAGAACCGGAGTTTTTGCGGCGTCCCCCGCGTTCTGGCGAACGCGGCTACAGTTCGAGTCCCGTAGCCGCGTTCGC
>JANLUE010000825.1:0-3658 GCA_031363325.1 Gemmataceae bacterium | reverse complement strand
GGCCCTGGGCGAGGGCGCGGCCACGGAGCTGCTGCGCGGCGGCCGTCTCGAAGGACCGCTGGCGCTCACGTTGCCCGGTCGGGGCGATCATCGCGTGACGTTCGCCGCCCGCACCCACGAAGCCGAGCCGCAAGAAGTGTTCCGCGACGTCGTGTTCCGCTATCACCCGCCGGCCCCGACGCTCAAGTTGCTTCAACCCAAGAATGGCCGGGCGTTTGTGAGTGAATCCGACTACACGCTCGAATTCGACGCGAAGCCCGGGGCTGGCCAGGAACTCGAATTGACTTTGACCCACAACGGCAAGGCGGTCAAGTCCGATGGTCGCAAGGTCGCACTCAAACTGATTGCCGGCGAAAACGCGGTCGCGATCGAAGCTCGCAACGCCGGTGTGCCCGATGCGCATCGCGAGCGCGAGACCGTGAAGGCGACCGCGGTTGTGACGTTCAAATTGCCGAACGCACCGGAGATCGCGCTCAATCAGGTGCGCGTCAAGGGAGCGAAGACGGCCATCGAGATCGTCCCCGGTCAGCCGGTCGTCGTCGATGCGAACGAGATCGAATTGATCGGCCAGGCGTCCGCCGAGCAACCGCTCGACACGTTGACGATCGATGGTCAGACCGCCCCCAAGTTCCTGACCGGCAATCACAAGGTGTTCTCGCTCGAAGCGGGCGTCAAGCTCAAGCCGGGCGAAAACACGATCGTCGTCGAGACGGCGATCAAGAGCGTCAAGCCGACGGTGAGCAAGTTGACGGTCGTCTATCGACCCGCCGCGCCGACGATCGACGTGCAGGCACCGACGCAAGACCTGGAACTCGATGGCGCCAAGGAAACGACGGCCGAGTTCCGGGCCGTTGTCACGCCGAGCGGCACGACCCCACCGGCCGACGCGCGCCGGTTCGAACTCGTCGTCCGCGTGACCCAGGGGGGTAAGCCGGTTCCACAAGGAATGGCGAACGAAGTTACGATCCCGATCAGCGAAGTTCCCGATGCAGACAAGAACGGGGCCGTGAAGCGAACGCTCTCGCTGCAGCCGGGGCCGAACGTCGTCGAGGTTCGCTTGCGGAGCACGGTCGACAAGACGACGTCGCTCGTCGCCGAACGGCGCATCACCGTGACGCGGAAGCCAACCATCGAATTGATGAAGCACACGCCGCCGACCCGGCAACGCAAGACCGATCTGACGCTCGCGGTTCGGTCGGCGGTCGAGTTGAAGGAAGTCCAGGTGGGTGGCCGGGCCCGGACCTTCAAGGCCGATTCGACGGAAGCCGGGCTGTACTCGGTCGCCGTACCGGGCCTGCAGTTGTCGGTCGGCATGAACCGCTTGCCCGTCGTGGCCGTGAACGCCGATGGCCGCAGTCCGGAGAAATTGTGGACCGTCGAGACCGCCGACCCCGATCGCGACGAACGCCGCATGGCCACGGTCGAAGTGTTCGTTCCGCCGGACACGCTCGACGCGCCCTCGACGGCCGTGCGGTTCCGCGTCAATTCGCACGAGGAAGTCACGGACGTTCGACTCGTCGGCTCGACGGCCGACGTGCCCGCCTGGAAGCCCGATCCATCGATCGCCGAACCGATGGCCGGAGTCTACGTGACCGAGGGGACCTTCAAGGACGTTCGACTTCAACAGGGGGCGAACCAGCTCAAGCTGCTCGTTCGCACCAAGGACGATGCCGAAGTCGAACAGCCGTTCACGGTCACCTACTTGCCGCGACCGGTCACGTTGACGATCGACAATGCTCCGAGCGTTCCCGTGCCGGAGTCAACGTACGTACTGCGCGGCAAGGTTCGCTGGGCCGACCCGGCCAACGCGAGCCTGGAACGCGTCCTCGCCATGGCGGTCCACGTCGAAGGTTATCGGCAAGCGCCGATCAAGGCGGAAGACGTGACGCCGGCCCCGAGCGGCTTCGACTTCCGCGTCACGCTTCGCTTCCGGACGGAAGACAGCTTCGTCACGGTTGATTTGCCTGGAACACCGACCGACTCCGGGAGCCGAACCAGTTTCTCCATGGCCTGCAATCGGCCCAAGGCCGAACTGCAGACATTGCACTTGCTCGTCGTCGCGGTCGGCCAGGACTTCGAGGGACAGGGCGAGACGCTTGCCAAGCAGGCCCTGGAGGCGTTGCACGCCCAGGGCGCGGCCGGCGCGATGAGTTCCGCCGTCTTCAAGAAAGTCGTCGTGCATCCGGTGCGGCCCAAGTTGCCCGACTCGGCCCTGGCGGGTTATGTTTCGATGCACACCGTCAACATGAAACTGAAAGCGATTCAAGCGCAGTCCGGCCCGCACGATGTGACGCTCGTCTACTGGCTCGGCCGCGAGCGCGTCGAGAAAGGCGAACGATTCTTGCTCACGAGCGAAGCGACCGACCAGCCGGGGATCGATGTCCGCCGATCATCGGTCGCGCTCAAGGACCTGATCGGCAAGACCGGCGCGGGCGCACGCGTGGTGTTGCTCGATACGGTCGTCGACCCAGTTGGAGCGATTGGTCTCGCCGACGACGCGACCGCGCGAACGGCCGTGTTGCGCTTTGGCTGGTCGAAGGAGAAGGCCCCGGCGACCGGACTGTTGCAGGCGCTGGAGGAAGCGTCGAAAGATGTCGAGCGCATGAAACTCGATACCGTGGCACGTGCGGCCGAACGGCAAGCCTCGCGGTACCCGACTGGCAAGCCGGAATTCGAGCACAACCTGAATTCCAAGAACGGCGGCCTCGCCGGCGCGATCGTGTTGGTCGAGAACACGCGGAGATGAGCGATTTTCGCACCGCGTCGGTCTGGCCTTCGGGAGTTTTTCGGATGGTAGCCCGACGCGTGCATGGAGTGCAATCGTCGCGTCGCAGATGCGGGCCGACGTCCTCGGCTGGTAGCCCGACGCGTCAGCGAGGGTCGGCCGACTTCCGCGACGGCGAATGTCTTCCGGTTCGCGACCCGGACCCTCGCTAACGCGTCGGGCTACTATTGGAGGAACGCTGGCCATAATTGGGACGCGACGTTCTTGCTCGCTTACGCGTCGGGCTACCATTTGGGGAACGCCGGCCGTACCTCATTCGCCTAACGCAATCTCCGCGAAATTCACCAGTGCCGCCCGGCCCGCCCGGCGCTGGGTCCGACGAGCGTACCAATAGCCGATGCGTGTGAGCCAGTGGCCGGGGCGCGACCAGGCGGTCAGCGAGGCGGTCACGTTGCCCGAGTCGCGGTTCTTCTCGACGGCGAACGTTTCTTCTCCAAGCTCCGGGTGGCCGGCCAACGTGCGATACGTGAAGCCGGCCTTCCAACCCGTCGCCGTGCGTTCGTCGAACACGTCGATCACGCGACTGGCGATGAACATTCGCAAACCGGGCAGGAGCCGATACGACAGGCCAACGGTATCGCCGACCTGGACGGGCGAACGTTCGAGAACGCGATCGCCGATGGTCGTTGGGAAGATTCGATACTCGCCGATGGCCGTCGCCACGCGGCGGAATGGGCCATCGGGCAACGGGTCGCCGGGGGGCTCTTTGGCGACGATGGCTGTGTGGCGATCGCGGTCGTCCGTCGGGCGTGGCCCGGCCAATACTTCGTTCGAGAAGTCGCGGGCGAGCCAATACGAAAGGGCCGGCGATCGGCCGAAGGGAAGCAATTTCATCGGGCGTCTCCGAATAGGTTCCAGCCGATTAAGCCAATC
>JANLUE010000808.1:0-2212 GCA_031363325.1 Gemmataceae bacterium | reverse complement strand
AACCTCACCCCCTAACCCCCTCTCCGAAGCGGAGAGGGGGCAACCAATCCCAAAACCGCCCGCCCTCCGTATCACAGTCCCTTCAGACGTTGGCCCCGGACATCGATCATGACGCGTTCGTTCGACGACACTTTTGGCGGCAAGGTTCTTCGGCTCATTGTGGGCCGCAAGAAGAAGGAAGCCTCGCATGGCGACCCGTCGCGCGAAGTCTTTGAGACGGTCGTCTTCGTCGTGGTCTTGGTGTTGATGCTCAAGCTCTTCGTGGCCGAGGCGTTCGTGATCCCGACCGGCTCGATGGCCACGACCCTGTGGGGCGATCAGTTCACGGCCACGTGTCCCGAGTGCAAAACGAAATACCCCGTCTCGGTCGCCATTCAGCAGGGCAAGCGCAAGCGAATCGACATCAGTGTTTGCCAAAACTGCGGGCATCAGTTCCAGCCGAACAACGTCGAGGACATCAGTTCGGGCGATCGGGTGCTCGTGGCGAAATACGAATACTACATTCGCGACGCGAAGCGGTTCGACATCCCCGTCTTCAAGTTTCCAGTTGATCCTTACAGTCGCGAAGACAAACAGGCGATGAACTACATCAAGCGGCGCGTCGGCCTGCCGGGCGAGACGATCGCGATCTACAAAGGCGACCTCTATCGCACGACGAGCTTGACGTACCCCGACCGACCGCGACCGCAGAACGAAGACCGCACCGTAAACGCCCTGGACCTTTGGAAGCTCGAATACGCGTATCCGGGCGATCACTCCGCGACGAACGCGTTCGACGACGGCCAGTTCGAGATGATCCGCAAGTCGCCGGCCGAGATCATGATCGTCCGTCGACCCGTGTTCGACCTCGATCATCCACCCGCGAGCCTGTCCGGACTACAGCAAACGCGCTGGGAGCCGGACCAAAGTGGTAATTCCGGCTGGACATTGGAACGCGGCGGGTTCCGTCATACGGGCTCGACGCTCGGTTGGGTTCGATATCGACACGTCAAGCCGGGCTGGGACAACGCGCGAATCCCGGTCGTTCAACCGTTTCTAATCACCGATCACCTCGCCTACAACGTCAGCAACGAATACGAAAAAGACCCGAAGTATTGGGTGCCCGACCTCATGGTCGAATGCGACGCTGAATTTGGGGCCGCCACCGACGAGTTGACGCTCGAACTCACCCGCGCGAGCGAACGGTATCAGGCCACGTTTGTGAACGGAGTCTGTCGGCTTTCGCGCCTTGTGGCCGCGCGCGGCGCGATGCCCGAAGTCTTGGCCGAGGCACCGACCAAGATTGACGGAGCGAAGAAACGCACACTCCGCTTCGCTGACTTCGATGCCCGCCTGACGGTCTGGGTCGACGACAAGCCGCTTGACTTCGGGCCGAAGGCGGACTTCGAGCCACCGAGCCGCGATCTCAATGAGTTCCGCCCGACCGAGGCTGACAGGGAACAACCGGTTCGCATTGGGGCGAACGGATCGGTGGCCGTCTCGAAGGTGAAATTGTTCCGAGATGTTTATTACACGTGCCAACAAATTCTGCCGCGCCCCGAGAATGACTCGATGCGCGACTTTGTCGATTGCGGCGTTCAGACGTTCTACGTTCAGCCGGGCCACTACCTGTGCCTCGGCGACAACAGTGCGTCGTCGTCGGACGGGCGAATGTGGGGCCTCGTGCCGGAGCGACTCGTGTTGGGCCGGGCCGTGTTCGTCTATTGGCCGCCGTCGCGGTGGGGGAAGATCGAATGACCGCCCCGCTGACCGGTGAGACCCAAATTCGCGTCCGCTACGCCGAGACCGATCAGATGGGCCTTCTCCATCACGCGAACTATCTCGTCTACTTCGAACAGGCCCGAACCGAATTGTTGCGGAGCCAGGGGTTGACCTATAAGGACATGGAAGCGAAGGGCTTCCTGCTCGTGATCGCCCACGCCGAAGTGAAGTTCCGCAGCCCGGCGAAATACGACGACGTGCTGACCATCAAGACCACAGTGAGCCGAACGACGCCCGTACGAATCGAACACTCTTATCAGGTGACCTGCGACGGCCGACGCGTCGCCGACGGTAAGACGACGCTGGCCTGTGTGGACCGCGCGGGGAAGATTCAGGAATTGCCGGAGTGGTTCTTGGAGATGCGTGGGGCGACGGATACCTAACGCCCCAAGTGAGTGGTTCCGCGGTGTGGTTTTCAGGCCAACGGCCTGAGATTGTTCAGCCCAGGGCA
>JANLUE010000799.1:0-4613 GCA_031363325.1 Gemmataceae bacterium | reverse complement strand
CGCGCGGGTTGACGGTCGCGCAACGGCTCTGCTACCTCGGCAGCATGCTGCACTGGGCCAGCGGGCCGTTCAAGCTCATCATTTATTTGACTCCCATCGCGATGCTCTTCTCCGGCATTCCACCGGTGAAGGAGTTCACCTGGGAATTGCTCAAGTTCACGTTGGTTTACCTGGTCGTCTCGTTGACGACATTGAAGATCGTCAGCAACGGCTACGGCTCGATCATCAACTCCGAACTGTTCGCGATGGTGAATTTCTGGACGCAGATCAAGTCGACGTTCCGAGCGTTCTTCGGCTACGGCAGTCGTATCTTCAACGTGACTCCCAAGGGCGCACAAGCCGTCCGCTCGCGGCAACAAAAGTCGGTATGGCCATTCATCCGACCGCAGACTTACCTGATCATCCTGAGCGTGCTCGCCCTCTTCTGGGGTTGGGGCAAGCTCCTGTTCGATGGTCAACTGTTGCTCGACAAGTATCCGAATCTAGTCGAAGTGCCGGTGGTCGGCTGGCTGCTGAAACACGCCCCGTCGGTCGGCTTCGGCATCTCGGACGATTACTTCAAGCCGGTCGTGCCGACGATCTGGGTACTGTTGCACTTCTGGCTGGCGTACAAGGTGACGCAGCGCGCGTTCTGGCCGGCCGATCGACGCTTCACGACGCGACACGTCGTGCACGTTCCGGTCGAATATGAGTCGGCCGGCGCGGCGAAGTACGGCGTCACCGTCGACCTGAACGATACGGGTATGGCGCTCGTCGCCTACGAACGCTTCGCGGCGGGCGACATCCTGCGATTTACGCTCCGTGGTGCGGGCGAAGTGATTCGCTGCAAGGGCGAAATTCGCACCGTCACCGACCTGACGCGCGGCCAACAGGCCGATGGGTTCCGCTACGGCATTCAGTTCCTGAACCTGACTCCGCCCAGGCCGACGCGCTCAATCGCATCTGCCTGCACTACGGCGTGCCGCGAATGTACAGCCAGTTCGACGCCAATCGTGGCGGCGTGCTCGGCTCGTTCAAACGCTGGCAGGACCGGGGCATGTCGCAACGACGCGGCGAGTTCCGCAATCGCTTCCAGTTGCCGATCATCGTCAACCACGGGGCGACCGAAGATACCGCCCAGTTCGCGGCGACCGAAGACATCACGCGCACGGCCGTCGCGGCCCTGCTCGATACCTCACTGCCGGACAACGCGCCGGTTGGCTTCCTGATGGCCTCGCCGCTCGGCGAAGTTCGCGGGACCGGCCGTGTGATGCGGGCTTCGCCCGAACAGTACGGCGGGCGAACCTACTACCGCACGGTCGTCGAGTTCAAGGACTTCGACGGCCAGGGTCGCACGACGCTCAACAGTCTGGCGAACCCGGAAGAGGCGGGCCCGTTGAAAGACGCCCTGCGCCCGGATCGCAAGCCGACGTTGGTCAAGATGGCCGGCGCGACCCTCGCGGCCGTGCTGATCGCGATTCCGTTGATCGTTCTGCAGAGTTACATCTTCCAGTACTACCACAGCGAAGATCGCGTCCTCCGCGACATCGCGGCCCGGTACAAGGGATCGAAGGAACCGCTGAGCCAGGCCGACGCGAAAGCCTTGCAAGACATTTACGACAAGACGATGGACCCCACGAAGTCGCCCACTTCGGATCGATTGGTGCTTCTGATGGCCGCCCTCGAAGTTGATCGCGCGGGCCAGGAACAGCGTCGCCAGGACCGCCTCAAAGTGGCCGAGAAGCTTGCCGACCTGAACAACCAGGACCCAGGGCTGCGGCAAGCTCTCGTCTATGCGAACCTGAACGCTGGCCGCACGCTCGACGCCGAAGCGACCTACAAGAACCTTTCGGAACGAATGGCTCGGGGCGAGAAGTTGCGTAATGTCGATGCGGCCCAACTCCAACTCTCCGGTGCCCGCGTCGCCGACGCGCGTGGCGAGTCGATCCTGGCCGTCCAGCGCTACAAGGAACTCTACGACCAGGTGCCCGCCAACTACACACCGCCCGAAGGCAAGGACGCCGTCCCGCTGCGTCGCGAATACGCCGGCGTATTGATCAAGGCTGGCCTCAAAGACCCGGAATACTTCGAACGCGCCAAGAAGGTGCTCGAAGACGCATCGCCCGAAGACACGGAGTCGCGTCGCCTGCTGATCGCCGCTCACTTGCTGAAGGGTCGATCGGTCGCTGGCGATCAGAACCTGTCCGACGTGCAGCGAACCGAGGCCGAGCGCAAGGAGTACGATGCGGCCGAGGCCGCGGCGCAGAGCTTGTCGCTCTATGCCGATCGAAACAACAAGGGCGAACTGAAGTCGACCGCGGAGCAGATGAAGATCGACATCCAGATGGCCCGCCAGCACTGGGACAACGCTCGCAAGTTGACGGACAAGCTCGTCGAGGGAGCGGGCGGCGACAAGTCGCAAATCTCCCCCGAGTTGCTGCGCCGCCTGTCGCAGGTGCAATTGAATCAGGGCTTCTACCCCGAGGCGCTCGACGGGTTCTCGACGTTGCTGGAGAAAAACGCCGTCACGGGCACGTCGCGGACGGAGGTCGTGAAGGGCTTCATCGACACGGCCGCCCGCGACAAAGTTCCGACCGGGGCCCGCGAGACGGCCATCGCCGGCAAGCTCGCCGAGGAGGCGGAAGCGACCCTGGGCCGCGATCCGGTCTATCTGGCCCGCCTCGCCTGGGTGTTGGAAAAGGTCAAGAAGCCAACCGAGGCTCGACAGGTCCTTGAACTCGCGCTGAAGGAACAGCCGAACAACCCGACCCTGCAAACGCAAATGGCCGGCCTCTACGTTCAGTCCGGCAACCCGGACAAGGCCGTTGAGTATCTGTCGAAGTCGAACGCGTTCGCGGCCAAGGAGGTGTTGGCCGGCGTGCAGATTCAGGCCGGCAACTACGGCGCGGCCGCGGAAACGCTGAACGCCGTCCTGACCGCTTATCGACCCGGCTCCAAGAACGCGGCCGGCGAAGTGATCGTGACGGAAGAGAAGTACCGCGACATCGAACGTCTCCGCGGCAAGGTGCTTGGACTGCGCGCCTTGCAGACTGGCGAGAAGGATCCCGAACGGGCCGCGAACTTCCGCGCCGCGATCGACTATTACGAGACGCTCGACCGCAAGTACCCGAACGACAAGGACATCCCGGCCTACATCGGGCACGTCCACCTGTGGGCCGCCGGCCGGGCCGACAACCCAACCGACAAGTCCGAATCGTACTCGGCCGCGCTGAAGCGATTCACCGACGTGCTCTCCAAGAAGAACTGGAGCACGTTGCCCGACCCGGAAAACCTGGCGACGCGCTCGAAGGTCGAACAAGGCTTCATCGACGCGGCCAGCGGGGCACCCGCCATTGACGCCGCGCAATCGACCCTCGCCCGCGAGATCGCCGAACGTCGCCTCGCCGCCCCGGGGGCCGACGCGATGACCGGCACTCGGCTCGCGTGGGTGTTGAGTAAATCGGAAGACAAGGACTCGCGGGCGCTCGCGAGTGACCTCTTGAAGAAAGCACTTGCGTCCAATCCGACCAAGGAAGAGGATCGCCGCGAGATCGCCAACGTTTTGGCGGCCGCCAAAGACTATAGGGCCGCCGCCGACGTGCTCTTGCCGCTCAAGAAGAACACGGCCGATGCGTTCAAGCTGGCCGACTTGTTCGCCGGTGCCCGCCAGTGGGACCTGGCCAAGGCCCAGCTCAACGGCATCATCGGCGAAGCGGGCGCGAAGCCCGAGGAAGTAAAGCGAGCCAAGAAAGACCTGGCGAAAGTTCACGCGTACAACGGCGGGCCGACCGAGTACGCCGCCTCGCTCAAATTGCTCGACGAGCTCGTCAAGGCGGACCCCGAGGACCTGTCGCAACGATTGCTCCAGGCCGAAGTGAACGTGTGGTCGAAGAACTTCGATCAGGCGCTCGCCTTGTACACGGCGATCCTCAAGCAGCATCCGAACAACACGGCAGCCGCTGGCGGGTTCGTCAACGCCGCGTCGAAGGTTCGCAACCCGCTCACGGACGAGATGCTCGGCCTTGTCTATCGCGTGACCGACCTCGCCACCGATCCGGCGAATAAGGACGCGTTGCTCACGGCCCGGCTCGGCGAAGTGTACGCCTCGAAGATCGACCCGGTGAAGGGTCGACAATTCGCGTTGAAGGCATTCCAAATGGACCCGAAGGAAGCGGCCGTCCGCAAGGAAGTCGGCTACGTTTTGGCGAACCCCCAGGTGGGGCTGTTCAAGGAGGCCGATCAACTGCTCTCGACTTCGGAGCTCGAAGGCGAGGAACGCAAGTACTACGTGTTCGTCGCCTCGCAGGCGGAGAACTACGAAGCGGCTCGACGTCAGGCCCGCATCTATCTTTCGGAACAGTTGCCCGGTTCGCTGAAGGAACGCGAAGCCCGCCGACTGCTGGCCGACGTGCTGACCTGGAAGGGGGACTACGAAGAAGCCCTGTCGATCTACGAGCGCCTGCTCGAGGCCGCCCGCAAGGACCGCGACCTCCGCGTCAACATCGCGGAAGTGAATCGCTTCTGGCAGAACTACCCAACAGCCCTGCAGAAGTACGCCGAACTCCTGTCCGAGGAATTCGAGAACGCCCAGTTGTGGATCGGTTTCATCGATGCCGCCTCGAGCGCCCAGCCCG
>JANLUE010000791.1:0-6280 GCA_031363325.1 Gemmataceae bacterium | reverse complement strand
GTCTGAGTCTGGGAGCCGCGGCGGCGACTCGCAAATAGCCCCGGCCGATGGCTTCGAGGCCGGGGTGGCGACATTCGTCATTTCTTCTCCGGCGGAGGGGCAATCACGTTGTCCCGTTCGAGCGTGAGTTGAAACGCGTCGGCGAACCGGGTCATGAAGTTCACCCACGAGGCGTACCAGATCACATCGATCGCTCGGTCCATGCCGAAGGTGTCGGCCAGATCCTTCACGTCCGTGGCGGAGACGGCGTTGGGCCGTCGCGAAATCTTGGCCGCCAGCGCGAACGCCTGACGCTCGGCCGGCGCCAGTTCACTCCAATCCCCCGCCGCGAACTTCTTCGTCCGTGCTTTCACTTCCTCATCTTTCAGGCCCGCGACCGCGAGCAGCATGTTGCCATGCCCCATTCAGTAGAAGCACTCGTTCGCACGCGTCACCACCCAGAACAGCGAACTGGCGAATACGCGGTTCAACCGCGATTCCTGCTGGAATTCCCGCAGGCCCGCGAACCAGGCGATCGTCATCTTCGGCTGATAGCCCGCGCTCACGGTCATCCAGACGATCGTGTCCGTCTGGCGCTTCGTGTCCGGGGGAAGGTTTTCGAAGCGATCCTTGGGCGGCATGGCGACGCGCGGCTTGCGGTCTTTCTGGGCGGCCAGCGCTTGCTCGAGTTGCTCGAAGGAGATTTCCTTCCAGTCCTCCGGGGCGTCGTAGTTCTTCTTGGGCCGAGCGGACGCGACCGCTTCCCACGGCGGGCGGGCGGGCGTCGCGACCTTGGGTCGACGACTCGCATCGAACGCGACGGTCACGGGCGGCACCGCACCGCCGGGTTCCGGCATCACGCCCAACGCCAGAATGATTCGATTCTGGAAGTTGGCGAAGGCGAGCGTGTGGACGATCGCCGTCATGTTCTCCGGGCCGAACCGGGCGAGCAGCGCCGAGAAGTCGGCGTCCTTCACTTGGTCGGCCGCCCGCGTCATCTGTCGAGCGAACGCGAACAGATCGCGATCACCTTCGGCCGGCGGGCCCACCGTGAG
The DNA here is from genome assembly GCA_031363325.1 of Gemmataceae bacterium. Lineage (GTDB taxonomy): Bacteria > Planctomycetota > Planctomycetia > Gemmatales > Gemmataceae > SIAJ01. Next base: position 5,246 of record JANLUE010000791.1, on the reverse strand, counting down.
TTGCTTCGCCTCCGCATCCGTCGCGCCCGCTCGCTTCAGGTCCGCCAATGCCGTGAACCGGGCGTATTCGCAGCCGAGCGAATCGCCGACGAGCCAGCGCAGCTTGGCCGCGAGCGCCGGCCCGAGCGGGTTGTCCGCCCGGTGCAGGCGATCGAGTTCGAGCATCGCCCCGGTCGCCCGGGGGAGCGAACGCACGAGGACGCGAGCCCACGCGGGGAGCGTGGGGTTCTCGCGCGGCATGAGCGCCCAGGCCTCGTCTTGACCCAGGGCCGGGAATCGCGACGGCGGCCCCAATCCGGGAAACGCGGTCAAGATCGCGGCGAGCAGACCGAGCATCTCAATTCTCCGTCAAAAGAGTTTCCGACTGACCATTCGGTTCGGCGCGGTCGCCACGGTGAACGTGACTTCGCGCTTCATCTCCTGGCCGTTCGCGCCCACGAGTGTGAGGCGAACGTTGCAATTCCACTGGGCATCCTTCTCCTCGCCCGAACCGACGATCTGGAAGTCCTTCAACTTGGCCCCGCCCTGCCAGTCCGGCTCAACCACGTAGATCGGCGGCGTGGCTTTTTCGAGGGCGTTCGAGGGCTCGCCCTTCTTCCAGCTCTCGAGGGCGGCCTGAAGGGACTCGCGAGCGGTACCGGCATTCACCGGGTCGTTCTGAATCCCTTGTTTCGAACAGCCGGCCACGAAGGCGATTGCAATCGCCCACACGGCGATCAGGTGTTGAGTTCGCATGGGTGCTCCTGTTGAGTGGGAAGTCATTACGGCATGCTGAAGACTTCGCCGCCGTCTTTCGTCCCCATGGCGCGCCACGTGAACAGATCGATGGTGCTCGCCACGAACCGCACGCTGCCGTCGCCGAGCATGACGTTCACGCCACCGGAGTGCCGGCTCGTCGCGGCCATCGACGCGCGCAGCGAAGGCAACCAGCCGCACGACCGACCGTTCGGCGGCGCGATGTGCTGATAGCCGTGTTGGCCGTGGCCCCAGGGGGCGCCCATGAAGATCGGGAACTGGTTGGCCGGGCTCGTGATGTCGACCGATTCGCACCACGTGTAAGCTTCATCGGCGTTGGCCGGGCGACCGGGGGCTGCGTTCGGGCCGTTGAACACGTCCTCGAACGGGCTGATTTTGCCCATGTTGCCGTCGCCGAGCACGCGCTCGCTGAAGAAGGCCGTGTTGCTCGATCCGTCCGAGACGCTGGCGAAGGTGATCTTGCGACTGGTCGTGTGGAACACGCCGTTCGGCGGCAGGTCGGCCGAGCCCGCGTTCAGTCCGCGGGCGATCACGAAGATCGGAATGCTACCGGCGTTGCCCATGTAGTTGATCGCTTCGCCGATCGCCGAGGCGGGGTTGCGAGCGAAGTCCGACGGACAGCGGTACATCGAGATCGGCTGGAACTGCGACGGTTGATTGAACGGATCGGTCAGCGGCAGGAGCAGATTCATCTGCCGGGCGAGGTTGTCCTGTTCGATGTACGGCAGGATCCGGGCTGGCGCGCCCCAGCTCGTGGCGAAGTCCCAGCCGGGGGGGAATTCGCCGTTGGCGTCGTGGTAGTTGTGGATCGCGAGGCCGATCTGTTTCAGATTGTTGGAACACTTCATGCGGTTGGCGGCTTCGCGGATCTTTTGAACCGCGGGCAGCAGGAGGCCGATCAAGATCGCGATAATCGCGATCACGACTAACAGTTCGATGAGAGTAAAAGCGGAACGAGGACGGCGCATGGCGAACCTTTCGAGAAAGACAGACAAGGGCGATGGAGAACGCCTTCGCGACGGGCGCGGGGGCGTTCGCGACCGACGAAATCGGCTGCGGAATGTTGCGGGAAACGGTTGGGTTTGGTCGAGCCGAGTTGGTCACGCGTGGCAACACGCGGCCCCAATCAAGCGACGTGCGCGCAGGCGCTCACGCGCCGGTACTCTGGCACGACCGATCGACTAGGAACGGGGAGGATGGAAGATCAAATTGGCCAAGGTGTGTGGCGGCAAAGCATCGTCCGGGGAGATGCGTTCGCGCCGGTCGGCCGGGTCAAAGGTCGCATCGGCCACGCCGATGACTTCGACCGGGACGGACGTTGGAGTCGGTGCGGGCTTCGGAGGAAGGATCGGGGCTTCGTTGCGTTGCGAACAGCCCGGGCCCTGACACTTCGTCGGGGTGATTGGCCCCGAATCCATCGGTCGATGGGTCGGGCCACTGGCCATCTCGTGTGCGTGTGCTGGGTCCGTGTAAATCACGTAACTGCCGCACTCCGCGCGAGCGCGACTTGGCGAGACCAACAGCACGGCCAGGATGGCCGCGCCGGTGAGGCCGAGTGTTCGTCGCGTCGATCGCGGGACAACAATCATGCGATGCGGAGTGAGAACGCTGTTCGGTTAAGAGTGTATCACGCCGGAAACGCTTCCGTCAAGAGGCGGGACGACGGATTGCCGATTCCGAATACAATTCTCCGTTTCCGATCTTTGACTCTGGAACCGTTCGATGCCGCGTGTGTTGATTTGCGACAAGCTCGAGTCCGCCGGGCTCGACCTCCTGAAGTCTGGCGGCATTGAGGTCGATAACCGGCCGGGCCTCAAGGGCGGCGACCTCGTGGCCGCCCTGCAACTGGCCGACGGGGCGATTGTCCGTTCGGGCACGCGAATCACCGCCGAATTGCTGGCGAACCCCGGCAAACTTCGCTGCGTTGTTCGCGCGGGCGTCGGGGTCGACAACATCGACGTACCGGCGGCGACGCGTCAGGGCGTCGTCGTCATGAATACGCCGAGCGGCAACACCGTCTCGGCCGCCGAGCACACGATCGCTTTGCTACTCGCGATGGCTCGCCACGTGTCGGCCGCCGACGCGTCGATGAAGGCCGGCAAGTGGGATCGAAACAAGTTCCTGGGGACGCAAGTCGCCGGCAAGACACTTGGTGTGATCGGCCTCGGACGAATCGGCCGGGAGGTCGCGCGCCGGGCCGTCGGCCTCGACATGAAGGTGATCGGCTTCGATCCCCTCATCACGCCGGAGAAGGCGGCCGAGTTCGGCATCAAAGCCGTCGCTTCACGCGACGAGCTTCTGCCCAAGTGCGACTTCCTGTCGCTGCACATCCCGTTGCTACCCGACACGAAAGACTTCATCGGTGCCCGCGAGCTCGCGTTATTGCCGAAGGGGGCACGACTTTTGAACGTGGCCCGCGGCGGCGTGGTCAATGAACTCGCGCTCGCCGAGTCGCTGAAGAGCGGCCACCTCGCCGGCGCGGGGCTCGACGTCTTCGAAGTCGAACCGACTCCGGGCGACAACCCCCTGCTCACCGCTCCGAACGCAGTCCTCACGCCGCACCTCGGGGCTTCGACGGTCGAGGCGCAAGAGGCGGTCGCGATCGAGGCGGCCAATTTGCTCGTCGATTTCTTAACGCGCGGCGTGGTGCAGTGCGCCGTCAACATGGCGGCCGTCAATCGGGCCGAACTCGAAGAGATGCGGCGGGTCGTCGATCTCAGCCGACGGCTTGGATTGTTCCAGGCGCAAGCGGCGCGAGGCACGATTCGCAAAGCATCGTTGCAGTTCCGCGGCGACCTGGCCAAGCGAAACACCAAGCTTCTGACGGCCGTGTTCACGGCCGGTTTACTCGAACGGCACATGGCCGATTCGGTCAACGTCGTGAACGCGCCCGTCCTCGCCCGCGAACGCGGTGTCGAGATCGTCACCTCAGCGACCGAGACCAAGGGAGACTTCGCGAGCTTGCTGCACACGGAGGTTGAAACCGAACAGGGCACATTCATCGCGGCCGGAACACTGTTCGGGGACAAGTACCCTCGACTTGTGCAGCTGGACGAGTTCCGACTCGACGCCTACCTCGATGGAATTTTGATGGTCTTCCCGCACCAGGACGTTCCGGGCCTGATCGGCTTCCTGGGCACGGAGTTCGGGCGACACGACGTGAACATCGCCTCGATGAACCTCGGGCGTCTCAAGCCGGGCGGGGATGCCGTCGCCGTGCTGAATCTCGACTCGCATCCCTCGGAGGCCGCACTCGCAACGGTGTCCGCCCATCCGAAAATCAAGTGCGTGACGATCGTGAAGCTCCCGCCCGCCGGCGAGATGCCGGGCTGGTTCGGTTGAGTTTGACGATTGTGCGGGGGCGGTTCGACCTTTGGCCGGGCGAACAGTTCGCGCCCGGCAAAAAAGCTGAAGTCCCCCTATGCAACCCGCGTTGCGCCCTTTACAGTGATTCAGCGCAGTCGTCGGCGACTTTCACATTTTGCCCCGACTCACTAATCCTCCTGACCTTCCGCCGCGGAGAGACCCCCGTGCCAATCCAACGTCGTGTTCGCCCAAGTTCCACTCTCCGCCTGACCAACCTCGAAGATCGAACTGTCCCGACTGTCACCGCGGACTTCAGCATCGCGACGGGGGCACTCACCGTTCTCGGCGATACGGCCGACAACACAATCTCCGTCGAACTGATCGGCGGCAAGGTACTCGTCTTCGAGACCGTTGGCGTGAACAAGACCCAGGTCGTCCCGACCAACGCACCCGGTACCGGCCTCACGCTCAAGGCGCTGACGGGCGGGGTCATCGTCAATGCGGACGCCGGATCGGACACCGTCGATGTCAACACGACGATCACTCGACCCGTGACGCTAAACGGTGGGACCGGATCGGACGTGCTACTTGGCGGCAAGGGAAATGACGTCATCAATACTGGGACCGATGCGATCGGGGACAAGGCCGATGGTCGGGACGGAAACGATACGATCACGGGCGGAGCCGGGCCGGACGAGTTGTTCGGCGGCAAAGGCAACGACACAATCGTCACCGGAGATGGCGCGAACTCGGTCGAAGGTGGCGACGGAACGGATTCGATCACGGGCGGGGCGGACGCGGACGTGATCAGCGGGGAAAAGGGCAAGGACTCGATCGATGGCGGACTGGGCAACGACACGATCTTCGGTGGCGGCGGGGCCCTGAACAATGATAAAGATGCCGATTCGTTGATCGGTGGCGGCGGGGACGATTACATCGACTCGGGAGCCGGAAACGACACGGTCGATGCCGGCAGCGGCTCGGATTGGATCGAAGGCGGGCTCGGCAACGATTCGATCACGGCCGGCCCCGCGGCCGACCCCGGAGTTTCGGACGACGACCGAGCCTACGGCGGGGCCGGGAACGATTCGCTGTTCGGCGGCTGGGGACTCGACGCGCTGTTCGGCGAAGCCGGTCTCGATCTGCTCGTTGGCGGGGCCGGAAACGACACGCTGAGCGGCGGC
>JANLUE010000774.1:0-4465 GCA_031363325.1 Gemmataceae bacterium | reverse complement strand
CCCACCGTGTGAGTGTTCGCCAATCGTATAACATGATGATTCGAGAGTACATGAAAGACATCAAACTCTACGAAGCGCGACGGGCACGAGAAACACCTCCAGCTTCCGCATGGCGTTTACTTCGAACCTGTTGCACGATCGTCTACTGAAATCGAAAATCGCACGTCGGCGAGTTGCTCGGCCTCGACCGAGTTGTGCGTCACGTGGAGGACCGTGACCGTTCGTTCGCGGCGCAAGCGATTCAGCAACTCGACCATCGAGCCACGCGTCTCTTCGTCGAGCGAACTCAGCGGTTCGTCCAAGAGAAGGTACTTCGGCCGAAAAGACAACGCTCGACCGAGTGCGACACGTTGTGCCTCGCCACCGCTCAGGCCATGCGGGCGTCGCGGCAATAGGTACCGGATGCCGAGCCAGTCCGCCAACTCCGAGACGCGGGCGTCGATCGATTTGCGGTCCACGTTGCGAAGCCGCAGAGCGAAGGCGAGATGTTCGTACACGCTCATCGTGCGGAACAAGGCCCCGTCCTGGGGCACGTAGCCGATGCCGCGTTCGCCGGGGGGGTCGCTCGTCACGTCTCGGCCGGCCAACACGATGCGGCCGGATTGGATCGGCCGCAGCCCGGCGATCGCTTCGAGGAGGCTCGTCTTGCCGCAACCGGTTCGGCCCATCAACACGCCGTACGCGCCCGTTGAGACTTCGAGCGAGAAGTTGGCGAGCGTGAATCGGCCTTGTTGAATGGTCAGGTTTTCGACCGCGATCACACCGGCCCGCCTCGCAGGCCGAACGCCCGCATCAAAAGCAACACGCCGACCGCGACCAGAACCATCAAGATCGAAACCGCGATCGCTTCGCGCAAGTGGCCGACGCTGAGTTCGAGCCACACGGTCGTCGAGAGGACTTCGGTCCGCATTCGGGTCGCGCCCGAGAAGATCAAGATTGGGCCAAATTCGCCGAGCGCCCGCGCCCAGGCGAGGCAGCCGGCCGTCACGAGGCCATGCCGGGCTTCGGGGAGCGTGACCGACCAGAACGCCTGCGACTGCGTGCAGCCGAGTGTGAGGGCGACTTGCTCGGTCCGCGGCGAGATCTGGTCGAACGTCACGCGCATCGTCCGCGTGGCGAACGCGCAACTCACGGCGAATTGCGCGAGGATCACACTCGGTACTTCGTAAGTGATCCGCGTGGCGAACTTTGTTTGCAAGACGTCTTCCCAACCGGTCGCACGATTCACCAACCAGAGGAGCGCGATCAATGCTCCCGCGAGTAGCACGGTCGCCGTGAACCAATGTCCGCGTGGAACGAATTGTGTGACGGCGGGTCGAAGCAATATCGCCCCGACGATCGGAATCGCGACGTACAGGATCATTCGACCCATGTATTCGTAAGTCAGCGTCTCGATCAGTTTGCCCGGCGCGGTTTGCAATAGGATTAACAGGCTCAATCCGAGCACCAATGGAGGCAACACGATCGGCACGTCGAGAAGCGTATCGAGGCTCGCCTTGCCGCGGAAGTTCGTGCGCGACATCACATAGCCGAGCGGCACGCCAATCCACAGTGAGAGTAGTGTTGTGATGAAGCATGAAATGAGGCTCAGCTTGATGGCGTAGCGAATCTCGGGAGATTGCAACGCGTGCCAGAGATGGTCCGGCGTGGTGTACGAGAGGTCGGCCGCCAACAGGGCCAGGATGAACACGACGTACAGCCCGCCGACGAGGCCGCACGCCCAGTAGAACCGAGAGGCGGGCCTCACTTCTTCGGCTCCCGTCGGCCCCAGCCGAACCCAAGTTGCTCGAACCGATCGCGCGACTCGCGCGACTTGATCGCCTCGATCAACTTCGCCGCCAACTCGGGATTGGCCGTGTCCTTGGCGATCGCGATCGGCTGTTCCGGGGCGGCACAGGCGATGCCCGTGAGTGGAATGCCTTCGAGCTTGTCGGAATTCGGCGACACGTTCGAGATGTAACACACGACTGCGTCGAGCGAGCCGGTTAACAGTTGATTGACGAGCAGGTCGCCGGTCGGCGATTCAACGCGAACATTCTTGCGAACCGCCGCATAAACACCGGACTGAATGAAAGTCTCTTTCGTGATGGCCCCAAGGGCGCATTGTTGTTCATGGCCGACGCCGACTTTCAAATCCGCCTTGCCGAGGTCTTTCAATCCCTTGAGGCCATTCGGGTTCCCTTTCGGGACTGCGATCACGAGTTGATTGTTGGAAATGATTTCCGGTTTGTCGAACAGGTCGGCCACGTCGCCCATGAAGCGGGGATCACAGGCGAGATAGACATCGGGCACCACGTCGGCCCGCATCTGGGCGACGAGGATTCCACACCCGTTATAGACTCGAGTCACCTGGGCGTTTTCGCGTTCTTCAAACTCGCGGATCGTTTCTTCAATCGCGGGCCGCAACATCGCGCCGGCGTAGAGGACGAGCGTTCGGTCCGCGTCGGGCCCGTGAGCTTTGGCCTTCGGCGCGGGCGGCACGCCGTAGCCGGCCGCCGTGAAAAACTGGCGGCCCCGGTCCGATTCCGACAGGTATTCCGCGAACCACCGGGCCTGGGCTCGCATTTTGGCGTTTGTGCAAACGGCCACAGTCACTCGGGCGTTGACCCGTTCGAGGTGCGGCAGGCGGGCAACCTTCACGTCTTTGAAGCCACCGGCGATTGCGTCCCACACGATCGCCCCGTCGGCGCTGCCGAGGTTCACGGCGTTGGCCGCTTCGGTCACAGTGCCGACCGAGACGGCTCGCGATTTTTCAATTCGCGCCCACTCGCCCGTCTCGGTCAGGCCCTGACGCGTGAGCTTGCCGATCGCCGACACGTCCGGGTTCGGTTGCGCGATTCGGAAGCCCGGCCGAAAGAAATCGTCCCACGTCAATGCCTCGGCCGGCTTGCCGATCTTCTTGTGGAAAACGGCGACGGCCGACATGCGGGCCAGATCATAGTGCTGTTCGACGAGCCCCTTCGCCCGGGCGGCCGCCACGTAACTGTCGTCGGCCGGAATGAACAGGTCCCCTTGCTTGGCGACTTCGAGGTTGGTCGTGAGCAACGTTTCAGACGGCCCGTAGCGAAGCTCGATCTTGATGCCGAACTCGCGAGTGAATTCGGCGGCGGCCGGGTCGAGCGCGGGTCGCAGAGCCGGGGCAACCAGGACAATTACCGGCGGGTCGTCAGTGTTGGTAACGGAGCCGTTGTCCGGTGATACGGGCACCAGGTACCACGCCCCGACCGCAACGATCAACGCCGCCACCGAGAGGCCGAACGCGATCCACGGAGCGTTACGAATCAACATGGGTTTATCCGTTCCGGGGCCGGCGCGAACGGAGCACCCAGGCCCCGGTGAACAGTACCGCGAGGCCGGCCCCGACCATCGCGTAGCGAACCCACGGCGATCGACTCGGCGCTTCGCCCGTCACTTCGGAAGTCTCGTAACCGGCGGGAGGGGCCGATCGAAGCTCTGGAACCTCGGGCGACGATCCCGTCGGTCGCGGCTCGGCCTTGTTTGGTGCGGAGGAGGGTTCGAAGATCACGTCCCAGCGACCGTCGATCAGGAGGTCGAGCCCGGGGTTCAATTCCTTCACCTGGCACGAACAGGCCCGACACAGAAACTCGAGTGAACGCTGCAGTTCGCCGATCTTGCCAAGGTCCTTGCCGTGCAGATTGCATAACGCTCGACCGCGACCAAACACGGGAAATGCGATCGGTCCCTTCTCGTCGCGAAGTCCGTCTTCGCTGCCAAGCAACTGACGAACGAGCCCATCCTCGGCGGGCGTGCGGGCGACTTCAATCACGGGGAACTCGATCTTCAACGGTCGATCGGACTTCACTTGTGGTCCATCGGCGGTCGGCTTCGGCACCTCGATGCGGGCGGCGATGCCCGGCACTTCCTTGGCGAGAAACTCGCGGGCCGCGCGGTCGAGCGCGGCGTCGCCGCTCAGCAAGAGCAGGATCGCCCCGGCGTGCCCGGCCGTCAGTTTCTGGAACAACGCCGTGCGGGCCGGTGACTCGAACAAAGGGCGAATGGCGTCGAGCGCGAGCGGCCCGCTCCACGCGGCCGGCACCATCTCGCCCGCCTCGGGGAACCGCAACACCGCCCGTGGCAACTTCGCCGATCCTTCCCCTTCGAGCAGCTTCTTTTGGACGGCGGTCAGTTCACCATCCACGTCGACTTCGACGATCCGGACGTTGGCATTGCCGATGCGATTCCGAATCGAATCGAGCGTCGTCCGATCGACAGTGGACAACTCTCCGCGATGGAAGACGATCAGTTCGTAGGGAGAAGGGTTCCAGTTCTCAAGCGCGTAACGAAACACGGGGACGCTACACGCGTCCACGGCCGGCCCGACCGTGAGGAGCAAAAACACGACTAGCCCGAATCGACGCATAAAAGAGGTCCAGGGGCGAGCTTAGGAATAGTTTACGCGACCAGGTTCCGACGGTACAGGTCGGTTCGTTTCGGGGAGACGGGC
>JANLUE010000731.1:0-3989 GCA_031363325.1 Gemmataceae bacterium | reverse complement strand
CATCATTCCGGCACCGGGGCCAGCACTTCGAGCACCGCGATGGCCGGGCGGTCGTCGAAGAAGATCACGCCGGTTCGGCCGTAGAGGGGGACCGGTTCGGCGAGGCCCATGAGGGCTTGGAGTGTCGGGCCGGGGGCGACGCGCAGGAATGAAGTCGGTTCAACTCGGCGCAGGATATTGTGTTCGATCAGGATGCGCCCAAGTGGCGTTTTCTCCTCCAGGATCGCGTGGCGGACGGCCGGGGCACAGCATTCCAGGTTGATCCGCACCAGGCCGAGTTGAACGATCTTGTCGGTTCCGGCCGGCACGAGCACGATCTTGCGGTGATAGAACTCACCGTCCCGACCCGCTTCCAGAACCCGCACGTCGACGGGTGAACCGTAAAACGCTTCGACGGTGACGGTCATGTGCTCGGTATGGGCGAGCAGGCCGCGATAGGGTTCGGGCAAGCTCGGCGCGTGCACGACGAGGGCGGTCGAGTCGGCGGGCCAAAGGAGATCGTCGTAAATCACGAGGGGAAAGATCAACGGTTGGACTCCCGGGGGCAAGGTTTGTAACTGCCGTGCGAGCGCTATTTTTGGAGCGACTTCAAGTTCAAGTCGAAAAATCGTTGCAAGTCGTCCTCTGGCATGGTAGCATTCTTTCACTCGCATCAGAACCCGACCCCGAGACCACACACCTCTGGGTAAAGTCGGGTAACTGTCTCGTCCACAGCGATTCGCGACCGGGAATCCGCAGCCGTCAGCTGCGGCTCTCAATACCGGCTGCTTTCCGATTCGCAATTATCATTTCTTGATCGCGAGGCAGGAGTCATGAGTCCGCGCCGAATCACGTCCCGTCGCCGTACCTTCGCCAACTTCGCTCGACCACGCTGTGAACCGCTCGAAGGTCGAATCGCCCCCGCCCTGTTCAACGTCCAAAGCCCCCTCTCGTTCACCGGCCTCAACAACAACGGATGTGTTGCGACGGCCGACCTGAACAAAGACGGCCTGATGGACTCGGTCCTGACCAACTTCGGGACTGACTACGCCAGTGGGGCCGGTAGCACGATCACGGTCCTCTACGGGAAGGCCGGCGGCGGGTTCAACAAGATCAACCTCAACACGAGCGGCACGAATGTCAGCTTCGTGTCGATCGCCGATATCGACGGCGATACGTTCCCGGACGTGGTCGCGTCCAACGCGAACAAACAGAACACCGGCACCATCTCGGTCTTCAAGAACGACGGGGCCGGCAACCTGACTCTCTTCGCGACTCCGTTCTCCGTCTTTGGAAACAACTCGGCGTGGGTCGGGCTGTCCGATGTCACCGGCGACGGAACTCTCGATGCGATCGTCGCGAGCTTCGGCAAGGACGATGGGGCCGGCGGTCTCACCGGCAACAATGTCACGATCTTCCAAGGCAATGTGGACGGTCAGGGCCACGGGGACTTCACGTTCTCCGGCGGGCCGATCACGACATTGGCCCCGGAAGTCCAGTTCGTGCCGACGGCGCTGGCCGTCGCCGACTTCGATGGGGACGGGCTCAAAGACATCGCGGCCGCCGTGCCCGGCGTGCCACCGGACTTCGGCCAACCGTACCCGCCCGGCAGCATCTACATGTTCAAGGGGACGGGCAGCGGCGGGTTCGGCGCGCCGAATACCTACGAGACCGGGGGGGCCTTCCCGGCCAATATTCAGGCCGCCTACCTCAATGGCGACACCAAGCTCGATCTGGTGGTCGCCAATGTCGGCGATCCGAACGGATCTCCCGAATGGAAGGACACGTCGGTCGGCGTCTTGATGAACGTCAGCAGTTCCGGGAGCATTGGCTTCGGCGTCACGAACAGCCTGACGGCCAACGCCCAGGGCACGTTCGCCGTCGCGGTCGCCGATTTCAACCTGGACAACAAGCCGGACATCGCCGCCGTCAACTATGGGTCGCAATCCGGCGCGACGGCCGCTTTCATCTCGATCTACACCGGCAATGGGACCGGTACATTCTCGCCGGGAAGCCCGGGCACGTACGACACGCAAACCAACTTCGGCGGCGGCCAGTATCTCGCGGTCGGCGACTTCGACGGCAATAGCACGCCCGACCTGATCGTCGCGCACGCGTCGAACAAAGTTGGCGTGCTGTTCAACACGAGCGTACCGCAAACCTCGACTTCGACGGCCCTCGAATCGTCCGCGAACCCGGCGCTCGCCGGTGCGTCGGTCAAGTTCACGGCAACCGTGACCGCGTCTTCGGGGACCGCGTCGGGGGGCACCGTTTCGTTCTTCGATGGTGGCACGCAGATCGGCAGCGCGGTCAATCTCGTCAACCAGAAAGCCGAACTCACGACCACGTCGCTGTCCGTCGGAAATCACACGATCACCGCCGTTTATTCGGGGGCGAATGGGTTCACCGGTTCCACGTCCAACACGGTGAATCAAACGATCAACGCGGCCGTCACCCCGCAAGTCACGATCAATCAAGGCCCGAGTCAATCCGATCCAACCAACGGTTCGTCGATCGTCTACGCCGTTCACTTCGATGCGGCCGTGACGGGCTTCGATAGTTCGGACATTCTGTTCACGGGTAGTACCGTCACCGGTACGCTGGCCGCCGCGATCACCGGGGCGAGCCCGGGTCAGGATTATTCGGTGACGGTCACCGGGATGTCGGGTACCGGAGTTGTCTTGGCAAGCGTTAAGGCGGGGGCCGCGATCAATGGGGCCGGCACGTCCAACGCGGCCTCGACCAGTACCGATAACACCGTCACCTACGACGGTGTGGCACCGACCGTCTCGATCAATCAGGCGGTCGGCCAGGCCGACCCGACCAACGTCGCATCGATCAAATTCGATGTGAAGTTCGGCGAGAACGTCACGGGCTTCGATGCGACGGATGTGACCCTGGCCGGCAGCACCGTGGGCGGAACGCTGTCGGTCAACGTCACCGGTTCGTTGGACACGTATGTCGTGACCGTCACCGGGATGACCACGCGGGGGCTCGTGATCGCCAAGGTCCTGGCCGGCGGCGCGTCGGACGCCACGGGGAATGCGAACGCGGCGTCCACGAGCACCGACAACTCCGTCGAGTTCGTGAACAACGGGTCGATCGGGTTCAAACAGGCCGTCTACGCCGCGACGGAAGCGGGAGCGGCCCAGAACGTGACGATCACCGTCACTCGCTCGGGCCAGACGGACGGGGCCGTCTCGATCAAGTACGCGACTTCCGATGGCACGGCCCATAGTGGCGGCTCGGCGACGACCGGCCAGGCGGACTACACGCCGGCGACCGGCACACTGAGTTGGGCCGATGGCGAAGGCGGGGACAAGGAGTTCACGATCGCGATCCTGCCGGACGTGCGCAACGAAGGCAAGGAACTCATCAACCTGACTCTGTCCGACCCGGTCGGCGACCCCGGCCTCGACCTCACGACCGCGACGGCCGCGATCGCCCCGAACGACGGCCAAGGGCCGGGCCTCTATCTCGATCAGGACGGCGACAAGTATCGCATCAAGCTGAACGGGCGAACGGGCTCGATGCTCTTCTACCGCACCGACCCCGACGGCGATAGCCGCGGCCCGATCGAACTGATCGAGTTGACGGGCACGCTGCCGAACCCGCTCAAGCCGAGGGCATCGCTGACGATCGCCGTTGGCCGTGCCCGGACCTCGACGGACGGTGGCACGGTTGGCCTCGGTGCCGTTACCGGGCCGGGCCTGGCCTTCATCTCCGCCCGTAAGGCGAACCTGGACGGCGACGGGATCAACTTCACCGGCTCCCTGGGTTCGCTCGTGATTGGCAACATCGTCAACGGGGCGGACATCACGACTCTCGCGACGACGAACACGCGCCAGACGACGCGCATCAACGCGTTGGCGATCGGAAACGACACGTCAATCAACGTCGCAGCGCCATTGACGAGCTTCGTGGCCAAGTCGTTCGGGCAGGGAACGCTCGTATCCGCGTAGAATCCGAACGCGCTTCCCGAATTGGTCGAGTCGAGATACGAGACCAGC
>JANLUE010000718.1:0-9560 GCA_031363325.1 Gemmataceae bacterium | reverse complement strand
CCGGAAAGACGTGGCCTCTGACATTCGAGCCCGAGGGCTAACGCCCCCGGGTTCGCCCGAATCAAAGTGTTGAAACTCGACGCAACAAGTACCTCACGGACGAGGCGTTTCCATGACACGGCGACTTGCCGGCCGAATCTTGCTCGCGGGCCTCGGCGTCTTCCCGACGGCCGTTCACGCCGACGGGCTGTTGCACTCGACCCGCCCGGTCCCGGCACCACCGAGCGACTCGATTCGCTTCAATCCGTACTTCGGTTTCTACCCGACCCAGTGGCGGCCGTTTCCCGGAGCCCCGGCCGCTCTGTTCGAATCGGCGCCGACGATCGCGCTCCCACCCGAAAAACTCGTCCCGATCGCGCCAAGTGAAGTGCGACCGACAATCAAGCCGCCCACGCCGGAAGTGCCCAAAGTGCCCGCCAAGGTATCGGGCACACAGTTCGGCGAACTGGCGTCCGAACCCGATGTGCCTCGCGAGCCGTCCAAGCTTGTGCCGCAGACTTTGCCGAAGCCCGTCACGATTCGTCCCGCTCCCATCGTCAAGGAACCGCTCGCGGTCCGACCGCCCGGCCCACGCCCGGAGCCAGCCGTCGAGTCGGCCACATTGCCGCAGCCGAAGCCCGTTACGATCACGCCCGGCTCGCGACTCGAAGCGACCTCGGCGAATGCCCCGCCAATCGCCCCGCCCCCGGCCGAGCCGATCCGCAAGACGATCGAGCCCGCTCGAGCGCTGGCCGGACTCGGCAAGCCCATCAGCCCGCCGCGCGAACCCGGCCCACTTCCGCCCGTCGTGGACGATGAAACCGTCCGCCCCGCCTGGCCGGTGATTGCGAACGGCCCGCGACCGCCGGGCAAGTGACCGCGTCCTGGGCGTTGGCGCTACGCCTCCCGCGCCCGCAACACGTGTTTCAGTAATGCGCACAGCGCTTCCGGCACGCCTTGAGGTGGCCGAACGATTTACTTCGACTTCGTCTTAACGCGCCACCGTCGCCAACAATTCGATTCGCTCGACTGCCAGGGCGGCCGACTTTGTCTCGTGTGCGTCTGGCTCTCCCCGTGATAGCTCCGTCAACAAAGTCCGGGCCGCCGGCGTGCCAATCGCCTCGAGTACGGCCTGGGCGCGAAGTTGCTGAAGGATCGAGGGTGGCGGAATCGGAGCGTTCAATCGGTCGATCAGTTTTTCGAGCCGCTCGCTTCGCTCGGATGAAGTCGATGTGCTGAGGCCTCGCTTGATTGCCGGCAAGACAGGCCGGCCGAATTCAAACAGCTTGATGGCCGCAGCCTCGCGAGTCGCGAACGCATCGCTCGACAAATCGTTGATAAGTCCGGCCACGATCTGCACATTCGGCACGGTGACTGGTCGCATGCGCTTTCGAAGAAATGCAACCACTTCGTGCGTTGGCGACTCGGACATTTTCCAGATGGCGAGCCAAGCAACCCGCGCGTCTTCGGCGGCGAGGTCGGCCCACCATTGTTTCAGTTGCGGCTCGCCATGACGGTCCGACAGTTTCGGCGGCGCGAACTCGGATAGGTCCCAAACGAGTGCGGTACCGTCGGCATGCGTCGTCAAAACTCGCCGTCCGTCCGGGAAGCTCCGCATCGACCCAACCGGGCCCGCCAGTGTTTGTGACTTCAGCCGACCTCTTTCCGCTTGCGTTGCGATATCGAACACGCGGAGGTACTCGTCGTCCGCCGTCACGAGCGCTCGAAGTGGGCCGAGAACGACGAGGCCTGTCAATTGCCTTGGACCAAGCCACTCGTCGGCAACATCAAGCCCGGTTAGCAATTCTCGAAACAGCGCCGACGACGTTTTCGATCCGCGATCGGCAAGCCAGTTGGAAACACAGAGTCGTCCATCGGCCGAGAACGCGAGCTTTCCTCGGTCTTCGAGCTTGTAGAGGAGACGGCCGTTCGAGGCATCGATGCAACAAGTCTCTTGCAACCCTTGAGCGACTATGAATCGACCGTCCGGGGACCATTCGCACTGAATTGCATTTTCCATTTCTCTTCGAATCAAGCGGTTTCCGGTCTCCGCGCACCAAATCACGAGGTAGTATGGGTCGTGTCGTCGATCGTCGATTGACGGCAGAATTGCCGCCACTTTGCGACCATCGGGGCTGATGTGCATCCACGTCTTCGGCTCGGAATAGTTCGGGTGATGTGAGTCCGGCAAAGGCAACGGCCGCCGTGCCTCGGTTTGCCGATCGTCCCAACTTGTTCCACGGCCGTCCCACATTCGAACTTGATTGTAATGATCGCAACCAATCAGGAATCGGCCATTCGAGTCGAAGCTGAGCGTGTCAATGCCGCCGCCAATCTTGTCGTCCCAAATCCTCTGCCGAACTCCGGTCGTTGCATCCCAAAGGCTAACGGTGGCCGACAGCGAATCTGCCACCGCGATCGTTCGGCCGTCGGCGGAGATCGCAGTCGGACTTCCAAATTGGCCCGATCGATCGCCGCCAATCTCGCGGCCGGACGATACGTCCCAGACGCGGATCCTCGCCCCTTCGTTGCCCGCCACTCGATGACCATCCGCCGAAAACTGAACGTTATAGATGCTGGCCGAAAATCGATGGAGCAATCGTCCGGATGCGATTTCAAACAGGTAGCAACGGCCCGACGCAATGAATGCAAGGACCTTTCCATCCGGGGACACAGTCAGCCCGTGACAACTCGGGAATGAAATTGCCCGGCTCTCCCGATGCGGCGCTTTCAACGGGGTTCGCCCGGTCAGTTTGCCTGTATTCAGGTCGAAGCGCCGAAGGGCATCATCACGCGAATCGGGCTCACCTCCCCAGACGTAAAGCCGAGTGCCGTCCGACGACAATGCGGCCGCCTCGGGTCGGCCAGGAACCGAAAGTACATCGGCATCCCGCTTCGTGTCGAAGACAACAAGTCGATTCACGCCTTCGGTGAAGAGCCCCGGCCAAGCGGCAAATCGCTTCGCGTTCCGCGCATAGCTGAACTGCAAGTATGGCTCGGACGAGTGGAATGATCCGCGAATCGGCCCGGCGATTGCGAACGACTGGTGCTTGCTCTCTTTCAAGTTGAACTGTTGGACGGTGTTGGTCGCCTCCGAATAATCAAGCGTTGATTTGTCGTGTGAGAATCTCACGAAGAATGGCGGACGGTCGACTTGTATGCGTTGGAGTTCTTCACCCGTCGATGAGTCGCGGATCGCGATGTGCGGTTTCGTATTGTCATTGTCGCGTCGCTCCTCATCAATGGCTACCCACTGACCATCGGCTGAGATCGCTCGCAACTTGCCAGTGTCAAATTGCTTCAATCGGATCAGTCGCCCCGTTTCAAGATCCCACCAACGAACCTGGCGGTCCGCCCCGATCGAGACAACTGACTTTCCATCGGCCAACAACGTGAAGTCGATCAGTCCCGGGTGCCGCAATCGCGTTGAACCCAGACGGGCGATCGCACCGGTCGGTAATGGATCGCCAAATTGGTCGACGAGTCGCGGCGCGGGGTTGCGCTCGAGAAACGGCTCGGCATTTGTGCACGGAGCGTAGGCGAGCACCAGGAATAGGATCGCGCGATGTCGCATCGTTCCCTCGAAGACGTGGGTGTACTGCACCCCGAGTGTAACGCATAACCAATCTCAGGCGTTGGCGCTACCCCTCCCGCGCCCGCAACACGTGTTTCAACAGCACATACAGCGCTTCCGGTTCGTCTTCGCCTTCCTGCAGGCGGAAGTAGGCGTCCTTCTCGTCGATCGCCTTCAACCGGGCGGCGCTGCGCTCGACGAGCTGGCTCATGCGCTTGGCGTTGCGGTAACCGAACACCAGGTCGGGACCGTTGCGGTGGACGCTCGCGACTTGCCATTTCGCGGCCATCAGTCGCACTTCCGTCAGGCGCATCAGCCACTCGGCGGGGTCGGGGATTGGGCCGTAGCGGTCGCGGAGTTCCTGGCGGAAGTCTTCCAGTTTCTTCGGGTCGCGGACGCGGGTCAGGCGGCGATACACCTCCATGCGCAGCTTCTGGCCCGGCACGTAGTCGCGTGGCAAGTACGCTGGCCACGGGACATCGACCGTGACCTCCAGGGGGGTCTTTAGCGGCATGTTCTTGACCGACCGAACCGCGTTCTCCAACAACGAACAATACAGTTCGTAGCCGACGGCCGCGATGTGGCCGCTCTGTTGCGTGCCCAGGATGGTGCCGGCCCCACGAATCTCCAGGTCGCGCATTGCGATCTTGAAGCCGGCCCCGAGTTCCGTGAACTCCTCGATCGCCTTCAATCGCTTCTCCGCGTCGCCCGTGATGCCTTTCTCGGTATCGAGCAACAGGTATGCGTAGGCTCGATTCTTCATTCGCCCGACCCGGCCACGCAATTGATGCAGGTCGGCCAGTCCGTAGTTGCCCGCTTCGTTGATGAAGATCGTGTTGGCGTTCGGGATGTCGAGCCCGCTCTCGATGATCGTCGTGGCCACGAGGATGTGGGCTTCCTTGCGAACGAACGCGACCATCGCCTTTTCGAGTTCCCCCTCCGGCATCTGGCCGTGGCCGATCACGATCTTCGCTTCGGGCACGATTCGGCTCACGCGATGGGCGATGTCCACGATGTCGAACACCCGATTGTGCACGAAGTACACTTGCCCATCGCGGCCTAACTCACGCATGATCGCCGCCCGGATCAGCTTGTCGTCCCAGCGCATGATTCGCGTCTCGACGGGCAAGCGCTCCGGGGGTGGCGTTTCGAGATTGCTGATCTCGCGGATGCCGAGCAACGACAGGTGCAATGTTCGCGGGATCGGGGTGGCGGTCATGGTCATGATGTCGACCATCGACCGGAGATGTTTCAAACGTTCCTTGTGTTCGACACCGAAGCGTTGTTCCTCGTCGATGACGACCAATCCAAGGTCTTTGAAATGAACATCTTTTGATACGAGCCGATGCGTCCCGACGACGACATCGATCGCCCCTTCCTTCAGGCCCGCGATCGTCTTCTTCTGTTCGCCGGCCGTGCGGAAGCGACTGAGCACATCAACGGTGAACGGATACTCGGCCAGGCGTTCGCGGAACGTGCGATAGTGTTGCTCGGCCAACACCGTGGTTGGTACGAGGATCGCGACTTGCTTGCCGGCGTCGACCGTCTTGAACGCGGCCCGGACGGCGACTTCCGTCTTGCCGTAGCCGACGTCGCCGCACAGGAGGCGATCCATGGGCCGGGGGCGTTCGAGGTCCTGCTTGATTTCGGCGATGGCCGTGATCTGGTCCGGCGTTTCCTGGTACGGGAAGCCCGCTTCAAATTCCTTCTGCCAATCGGAATCGGGCGGGAACCCGAAGCCGGCCTGGGCCTCGCGCATCGCCTGGACCTGAATCATGTCGGCGGCCAGATCGCGAACCGACTCCTCGACCTTGCTGACGCGATTACCCCAGGCGGTTCCGCCCAACTTCGATAGGTCGGGATTGCTCTTGCTGCCGCCGACGTATTTCTGCACGAGGTCGATCTTCGACACCGGCACGTAGAGCATCACGCCTTCGCGGAACTCGAGGACGAGGTTCTCTTCTTTCGCCGCGACCTTGCTCGACGTTTCGTGCTTGGGCCGATCGAGCATCTGCATGCCGCGAAAGCGGGCGATGCCGTGCACCACATGAACGACCAGATCGCCATCGTTCAGTTCAAGGAAGCTATCGATCGCCCGCGATTCGATGCGTCGCCGCGGCAGGCCGGTTCCCTTTTGACCGGCGGGGGTCTGTTCGCGATGGAACAATTCGTGGCTGCCGAGCACCACGACGCCCGACTCGACCAGCCGAAAGCCGGCCCGGACCGAACCCGTCACCAAGCGCAAGCGATCGTGCTGGGCGAGCTGACCGGCCTTGAGCACGTCGGTGAGCCGATGAATCTCGGCCTCGTTGTGGCAGGCGATGAACACGCGATCCAGTCGGCCAATCTGGTCCAGCTCGTCACGGACTCGATTGACGTTGCCGCTGAACCGTTCGACGGATTCGATCCGCAAGTGGGCGGCCGCCTCGACACCTGGTCGCGGCAATGAGGAAACAGTCACGTTCGGGCGGGCGAGTAAGTGGGCGAATGCCGCATCCACGCCGAACAAGCCTTCGACCGACGTGACCGTCTCCAGATAGAACTTCGCCTGTTCGTGCAATTCGGTTGGCTCGACGAGTACGATCCACGCTCCCGACGGCAGATGATCGGTCAGGGGCGTGCGATTTTGGCCCCCCACTCCGCTCCGGTGGCCGATCGACCCGACGATCTGAAATTCCTTCAGCGCTTCCAGGCTCCGTTGCGAGCCGGCCGAGAAGGAACGGATCGAATCGATCTCGTCGCCGAAGAACTCGATGCGGATCGGGTCGTCGGCGTCGAGCGAATAGATGTCGAGGATGCCGCCGCGTCGGGAGAACTCGCCGGCCAGTTCGCACGCATCAACGCGTTTATATCCGTTGCCGACGAGCCATTCGCCAAACGCGTCCGGGTCGAGCGCCTCGCCGACTCGGACGCGTCGGCCCCGGGCTTCGAGTTCCTCGCGGGCCGGCACCGGTTGCATCAACGCGGCGATCGTCGTGAGCAGAATTCGCGGCGGATCGGACGTGAGCTTCTGAACGGTTCGAAGCCGCTTGCGGGGCACTTCGTCGAACGCGGACTTCTCGGCCGGCCACGACTCGAAGGCCGGGAACACGATCGGCGGAATGCCGGTGAACGAGTATAGATCGGCCACCCACGGCTCAACGTCGCCGGGATGGGCCAGGACGATCAGGACGGTCGTGGGCGATTCTTTGGCGAGCGTGGCCGCTGAAAGTGAGAGGGAAGAACCCCAGGCCCCGTCGATCGTGCCGGCCCGGCCCGCGCGCAGCGCGGCAATCACGGCCGGCATTCCCTCGGCATCGCGCAGCAGGCCCGGCAGGTCGGCCAGGGACGAAACAGTTTCCGGGCCGACCATGGATCCTCCGCGGCGCGGTCGGGGTTGTTTTATGGACGGTGAGGAGTGTGAGAGAACGACTGGTTCCGGCAACCACGCCACCTCGCGGGCGGAGAAGCGGCGTCTGGGTGCCCTCCCGCGGCACTACCCGATCCCCTTCGTCGAATCCCCTTGGCAGTACGCGTCGTCCAAGCGCACCCGCCACAGTCCAAACGCGATGAACCGGGCCGGTAGGTCGCGGAGGAACGGGATCGCCGCGAACAGGCGCGGCGCGAAGGGTGGGCGAGCGGGAACCGCTGGAATCGGGCCGGGGCGAAGCATCCGCTTCAGAAGGTTCTGCTGAGCCCGCGCCCCGATCCATTGCATCACGCGCGTCGGCCACTCGCGACGGCGCTGCACTTCGGCCAAATCGCAGTTGCGGACTCGACCGACGCGAAGCGGGCCCGTCAATACGTTCGCCGCTTCGACCGCGTCCTCGATCGCGTACTTGATTCCCGCGCCGGCCGCCGGAGTCATGACATGGGCCGCGTCCCCGATCAACAGGAGGCCCGGTCGATGCCAGCGTCGGCATCGGCTGAACGCGACCGAGAGCGGCGCGAGTTGATTCCAGTCCGTCAGGTGGGCCAAGTGCCGGACGAGGCGCGGCTCGCGGTCGGCGATTCGGGCGCGAAACGCCTCGAGGCCGGCCGACTTCAACGAACCGTACGTGCCGGGCGGATAGAAGTACGCGACTTGCCAGTGATCGACGCGATTGAAAATCCCCAGCACAAACCCATTGCCACGGCAAACGGCGGCGGCGACCGTGTCGCCAACTCCGTTCATCAACGCGAGCGGATTGCCGTGGACGACGGTCGCGATCGATTCGAGCTCCACGTCGCCGGGCGAGCGTGGAAGTCGGAACCACAGCAACTCCATCGGGTCGGACTTCACGATTGGTTCGATGCCGGCCAAATGACGAACTCGAGAGAAGCGCCCGTCGGCCCCGATCGTGAGTGGTGCCCGGACTTCCCGCCAGCCCGATTCGGCGCGGTAGCGAACGCCGCGAACAATGCCGTTCTCTTCGATCAAGCGCTGAACGTTGGCCTTCATGACGAGCCGAAAGTGCGGATACCTCGCGGCCTCCGCCGCTAAAAATTCGAGGAACCGTTCCTGCGGCAGATGGGCGATGAACGGGAATCGGGTGCGAAGTTGGCGAAAGTTGAAGAGGGGTGCTGGGCCTTTGGCCGTCACGAGCGACGGGCCGAGCCACTTCACGTGGGGCACTTCGAGGAGCCGATCGGCGAGGCCAATCTGATCCAAAACTTCGAGGACGCTCGGGTGAATCGTGTCGCCGCGGAACTCCCGGTCGAAGTCGGCATGCGCTTCGAGGAGCGTGACCGGCACGCCCTTGCGAGCGAGCAGGAGCGCCAGGGCCATCCCGCCCGGGCCGCCGCCGACGATGCAACACGAGGTTTCGTGTCGGTCGACGATCGCGTCGGGCGGTGTCGGATTCGACATGGACGGAACCCAGTTCAGGAACGTCGCGTTACTCCGCCGGGGGGCTCTTCCGATAACCCACCCCCTCATCGACCTGCACGAAGCCGAGCGAGCGGAACATTTTGGCGGCCGCTTCCTCTTCGATTGGCACCTGGAGTTCGGCCACCGCGAAGTACTGTTCCTGGAGGTGTCGAAGCAACTGCGCCAGCAGGAACTTGCCCAGGCCCTGTCGACGCAGGTCGTTGCGAACTTGCACGTCGAGGATGCCGGCGGCCGGCGCGCCCCAGCGCCAGCCGTAGTCCGTCATTTCCCAGAACAGGGCTTTCGCCGCCGTCTGACCGGTCGTCTTGTCGTCGAGGCGGAATTCATTCGGTTCGAGCGGCCCAATCACGCACTCGCGCCACCAGTTGCCGAGCCGGGCTTCGGGCAATGCCTGTGGCTCGTAGCGCTTCCGCAACGGCGTGAAGCGGGCGTCCACGATGTTCAACGGCGCCTCGAGCCGTCGATTGAAGATCAACATTCGACGATCGGGCTCGTAGCCGTTCGCCCGGAAGAACGGGTCGGCGGCCGCATCGCTGAGTAGAAAGCCGGCCGCGTTGCTGCCGCCGTAGAGGCCCAGATAGAAAGGCTTGTTCGGCTTCACGGGGCCGGCCAACACCGTGGTCGCGCCCTTCTCCGCCAGATACGTTTCGCAACGCCGCAACAGTTCGATGCCCACCTTTTGACGGCGGAACTCGGGTCGAACGGCGATCGCGCAGATCACGCCGAGCTTGGGGTCCAGGGCGGACAGATCCTCCTTCGGCCCGAAGCCCGCGTGCGCGAACCCGGCGATGCGACCTTCGTACTCGGCCACGATGAACCCCGCCGGGTCGAAGAACGGCTTGTTGAAGACCGAGGCGTCGAGCGGGGCCGGCGAGCGCAGTTCAACCGCCGCACGACCAGTGAGCGACTCGTTCCAGACGCCGACGAGGGCCGGCGGATCGGCGTTCCGGAAGTGGCGGTAGCGCATCGCGAAGTGGCCTCGTTCGCGCCGCCGGAAGGGAGGTTCCGCGGAGAGTCGGGGGAAGAGGACAGTATAACCGCGAAGCCGTACGCCGGCCCAGATTCACGGCGGGTAAAGGCTTCAATCTGAAACCACGCCGATCCGCTCGCCCACTTCACCCGCCGTGAACGGCGGGCCGAACACGGCTTCGCCGAAAC
>JANLUE010000703.1:0-10478 GCA_031363325.1 Gemmataceae bacterium | reverse complement strand
GTGCCGAGCCGCGACTGGGACAAGAACCCCCTACCGCCCGATCAGATGGTCGCAACGCGAAAATTCGTCAACGATCTGGCGGGTTCGCGGCGCGTCCTCTCGCACGGGCTGCTTCGGCCGAACTTGGGCGAGAAGGAATTCGCCGAGATGGAGCGACAGGTCAACGAGTTGAAGATCGACGCCTGGAAGACGTACACGGGGGCCGAACTCGGCGAGAAAGCCTGGTTCCTCGACGACGAGAAGATCGCCTACCCGTTCTGGGAGCGGACGAAGAAGCTCGGCGTCAAGAACGTGTGCGTTCACAAGGGGCTGCCCCTCGGTGCCTTCAATGAGAAGGCTTGCACTCCACACGATCTCGAGAAGGCCGCCCTCGACTGGCCGGACCTGAACTTCATCGTCTATCACTCGGGATTCCGCGGCACGTTCTGGGCCGGCTCCGGGACTGGCGAAAAAGTCAAAGACAAGGAGACGACCGACCCGCAGGAAATCCCCTGGATCAGCGACATCTTCCGCATCCTGAAGAAGAACCCGAAGATCAAGAACATCTACTTCGAGTTGGGCAGCACGTTCCAGGCGCTGTCGTCGCTCAGCCCGGAGAAGTGCTGTCACATGCTCGGCCAGATGATGCAAACCGGCGGGGCCGACCACATCCTCTGGGGGACGGACAGCATCTGGAACGGCAGCCCGCAATCGCAGATCGAACGCCTGCGTCGCCTGAAGATGCCCGAGAAACTGATGGAGAAATACAAGTACCCCGACCTGACCAAGGAAGTGAAGGACGGCATCTTCGGATTGAACGCGGCCAAGGTGTTTGGCGTCGACGTGGCCGCGTCACGCAAGGCGATCCACGCGGACAAACTGTCGCGCCTACGCGACGAGTATCGCCGCGACCCGACGCCGAGCAATACGCAGTACGGGTGGATCTGGGTCGGCGAGGGCACGCCGGTCGTGCCGGTGGGGACCGCGGGCGAGTGAGGTCCGTACAACAGTCGCGATGAACATTGAACCCTGGGCCGTCCTGTGGGACGTGGACGGCACGCTGGTTGATACGGCCGAAATGCACTTCGCGGCGTGGGAGCGCATGGCCGGCGAGATGGGTCGGCCCTTCTCGCGGGCCGAGTTCGCCGCCACGTTCGGCCGACGCAACCCGGAGATCATCCGCTACCTGTTTCAGCACGAGTTCAGCGATGCGGAAGTCGCGGACATTGGCGAGCGCAAGGAACGCTACTATCGCGCGGCCGCCGAGTCCGGCGTGCAACTCCTGCCCGGCGTCTCGGAGTTGCTGGCCGGTCTTCGCGCGCTCGGGGCTCGGCAAGCGGTTGGTTCGAGCGCCCCGCGCGCGAACGTCGATTTGATCCTGCGGCTGACCGAGTGTGGCGATTATTTCTCGGCGATCGTGGGCATGGAAGACACGAAACGCGGCAAGCCGGACCCCGAAGTGTTCCTGGTCGCCGCCGCGAAAATCGGCGTGCCTCCGGCCCGCTGCGTGGTCCTCGAAGACGCGGTCGCCGGCGTCGAAGCCGCCAAAGCGGGCGGCATGAAGTGCGTCGCCGTCACGTTCGTCGGGCACCATCCCGCCGAGCGGCTGAAGGAAGCGGGCGCCGATCTCGTGGTGCCGTGCTTCAGCGAAGTGCGGGCGGAGACGATTCGGGAGTTGGCTTTTCATTCATAAGAGACATCGCGACGATTCGCGTTCGCTTCCAGTTCGACCTCCGCCGTCAATTCCCCTCGTCGCGCTTCAGGCCGTACGCCTTGATCTTGCGGTCCAGGGTCGAGCGCTCGATCTCCAGGATCTCGGCGGCGCGGCTCTTGTTCCATTCCGTGTGTTTCAGCGTCTCGCGGATGTGGCGCTTTTCGACTTCCTCCAGCGATTGCGGTCGGTACAGCACCGGGTGGCTGCCCGAACTCGTGGGGTCGAGCGACGTGAGCCACAGGTCCTGCGAATCGAGTTGCGACTTTTCACTGAGGGCAACGGCTCGTTCGATCACGTTTCGAAGTTCCCGGACGTTGCCGGGCCAGGCGTAGTTCTGAAGCTTCGCGACTGCCTCGGGCGTGAAGCCCTTGATGCGTCGGCCCGTCTCGCGGGTGAACTTCTTCAGGAAATGTTCGGCCAACGTTGGCACGTCGTCGAGCCGGTCGCGGAGCGGCGGGACACGAATTTCAACGACTTGCAAGCGATAGAAGAGGTCCTTGCGGAAAGTCCCCTCGCGAACCCCCTGTTCGAGCGGCCGATTCGTCGCGGCCACGACGCGGACATCGACCTTGATCTGATTGTTGCCGCCGAGCCGTTCGAACGGATGCCCTTCGAGAACGCGCAGGAACTTGGACTGGGTGCTCAGCGGCATTTCGCCGATTTCGTCGAGGAAGATCGTGCCGTGGTTGGCTGCCTCGAACTTGCCGATCATCTTCTCGGTCGCGCCGGTGTAGGCCCCGCGCTCGTGGCCGAACAACTCGCTCTCGAGGAGGCTCTCGGTGATCGCGGCACAATTCAACGTGACAAACGGTCCGTCCCGGCGCGGGCTCGTATTGTGGATCGCCCGCGCGACGAGTTCCTTACCGGACCCGCTTTCGCCGCGAATCAACACCGTGGCCGACGTGCCGGCCACGCGCGACATTTGCGATTCGATCACCTTGAGCGCGTCGCTCGCACCAACCAGTTCGCTCTCAAGTTGCAGGACCGCGCGCAGTTCCCGGTTCGTATTGGTCAAGGCGTCCTGGCGACGAAGTTGGGCCCACGATGAACCCATCTGTCGGCCGACGGCCACGGCATATTCCAGGTCGTCGTCCGTGAAGTGATGGCTCACCGATGTGTACAAGTGGATGAGCCCGATCACCGCTTCATCTTCGATGACGGGCACGCAGATCAAGCTGCCGGCCTTCAGATCGCGGATGCTATCTCGACTGCTGTACTGGGGGTCGTTCAGAACATTGTCGGCCCGGATCGCCTCGCGGCCATCGAGCACCTCCGAACTAACGAGTTGCGAGGCCTTGTGGAACGTGCGAATGGTGCCGTCGCGACTGCGATGGGCGAGCAGTTCGAGTTCGCGGCCCGGCTTGACGGCCATCACCGCCCCATTCTCGGCGGGCACGCCGGAGAACAAGCCGGCCAAGACGGCCTCGGCCAACTCCTCGACCGATTTGGCCGACCCCATGTCGAGCGCCAGTCGATAGAGCGTGGCGACCGCGCGTTCGGGCGTCGCTTCGACGAACGTGTGGTCGTCGTCCGTATCTTCCTGCGGCGGAGTCAGGTAGCGGGTCTTGCTGGTCCGCTTGGTGATGCGAACGGCTTCCTCAAGGGCGCGCCCCGGCGTCTGGGGCAAGCCTGGCAATTCGGACAGGTTGTGAACGAACAGAAACTTACTGCGGCCAAACTGAACTTCGTCGCCCGAATCGATCTCGAGGTCGCCGCGAACCGGCTTGCCGTTCACACGGGTGCCGTTCAAGCTGTCGAGGTCGCGGACGTACCAGGAACCGTCGGCATACGAGACTTCGGCGTGATCGCGGGAGCACAAGTCATCGGGCAGCACGATGCGGTTCTTGGGCGAACGGCCGACGCCGAACGTGCCGCCCTTTTGGAGCGGATGAACGTCTCCGAACCCGTCGTCGCGTTTGGCGACGAGGTATGCGGCAGTTGGCGCGGCCATCGAAACCTTGGAACGGAGTCGCGGGTGAGTCGAATAGAGTTTAGGATACCGGACGGGCCGGCGGCCGTACAAACTGCAAGTTTGGCCGGTTGCGGACTTTGGTTTCCGGCTTTTCAGATGGCGGACTTTTGACTACTGAGATTCGGAACTCACCCCGACAGCGATACAATCTCTTTCCTTCTTTTTCGGTCGGAGACTGTGCGATGACCGCGACCTTGACCATCCGCGACGAGACGGCGGCCGGGTAAGTGAAATCCTGCAATTACGAAAGTCGGCCCGCCGGTTCCGGAAGTCATTCCATCAAATGCGTCGGAAAAAGCATTGGCGTGGTTCGTGCCGCCGCGTTACGATTCACCTCCCCCGATCCAACGGAGAATCACATGCGTGTCGGTCTTCGACCTTTGTCCACGGCCCGCGCCGTGACTGGGCTCATGCTCGTATTCGTCGCGGCCAGTGTCTTTACGAACGCTGCCGCCGGCGCGCCGGGCCAGCCGGCGAAGGGCGTGCGGGTCGCGGGGGTTTGCAAGGACGAAGGCGGTCAGCCAGTGTCGGGGGTCGCCATCACGCTCTATCGCGAGAACAAGGAAGGAAAGGCGGAAAAGCTCGGCACGTGGGAGACGAAGGCCGACGGCAAGTTCGAGTTCGTGGACGTGCCCGCCTCGACGGACGAGCGATTGCTTGGGTTGACGTTCACGAAGCGCGAGCATGGCTCGATCGTCCGCGACATCTACCCACAGCCCGGCGATGTGACGATCAACGTCGAAATTCGCCCGGCGGCCACGCTCCAGGGTCGAGTGACGGAGGCGGCCGGCAACCCGATCGCGGAGGTCCGCGTTTGGTTTCACAAGTTGCGTTCGGGGCCGATCGCGGGGATCTCGAGCGCGGTAACGGACGCGGACGGCAAGTACGCGATCACCGACATGGGTCGAACGTCCGACGCGGACCTGGTTCCTCGACCAATCGGCGGCGGCCGGGTCCAGGCGGGGCCGTCCTTTGTCTTCTTCGATGTCCGGCACCCGGACTTTGCCTACGAGCGCCCCACCTGGAGTCGCATCCCCGCCACCGTGGACGTTGTCTTGCAAAAAGGCGGAGTGATCGAAGGCAAAGTGACCGACCAGGTGACGGGCAAACCGGCCGTTGAGGCGACGGTGTCGCTTCAAGGATTGAAAGGATTGGCGAATTTCGATCAGGTTCGAACCAATGCGACGGGAAAGTATCAAATTCGGTGCCTGAAGGCGGGGCGGTACAACCTTTGGGCCGACACGAACGACCGGGCCTGTGCGGCGATCGATTCGCTCCAGGTCACGGCGGGCAAGACCTTGTCGGGCCAGGATCTGACGTTGGTCGAGGGGGGTTGGATCGAAGGTCGCGTCGTAGACGCGACAACCGGTGAAGCGGTCGTGTCCACTCCGGATCGGCGACCCTACATCGGCTGCCACGGCCCGGCGCGGCCGAAGTCCGGCGCGGCCGTGCAATCGATTCAAGCCGACGAGAACGGCAAATTCAAGTTGCGCGTGCCGCCCGGTTTGAACTTCCCTTACATCATGAATCCCAATTTCTGGAAACGAACCGATGGTCAACCGGAATTCGACAACGGCATCGAAGTGAAATCGGGCAAGTCAACGGAACTGATTATTCGAGTTGACGGTAAGTAAGATTCCAAGTCACTCCGCCAAAACCGCCTCGGTCGCTCCGCGCCGGCCGGCTACCGAGACTTCAAGCCCTGGCTCCAGGATGGAAGGTTCGCGTAGCGTTCGGTTGTCCGGGTCCATCGGCGCGATTCGGTGAGCACGTCCGTTACGCCCCCAACCGCGCCCGCCGAATACACTACTCGCAAACGACTTGCGCTCGGCGGGGGCTGCCGCCGGGTTCGCGACACGGACCGTCCACTTCCCACCACCCGTTTCGACCGGGACGCAGCCACGACCGGTCGATCGTCGGAGCCGCGCGTGTTCCCCTTGCCTCGCCTCTTCGCGCTCTTGGCCGTCGTCGGCCTCGCTCAGTTCGTTCACGAACCCGCGTCCGCTCAGGACGAGAAGGGCAAACAGGTCGCCGATCTCGAAAAGCAGATCGCCGAGATTCAGAAACAGATCGCCGACTTGAAAAAGCCGGCCGCCAAGAAGCCGTTGACGATTGCCGAAGGCAACACGTGGCGAGCCGTTCGCGGCGCGGCCCTCTCGCCCGATGGGGCCTGGTTCGTCGCACGGATTGGGCCGATGGAAGGGGACAGCGAAGTCACCTTGAAGCAGACGAAAGGCGACAAGGAAATCAAGTTCATTGGTGGCGGTGGGTTCGCGCCGCTCGAGTTCTCCACCGATTCCAAGTGGTTCGCAATCACGGTCTCGCCGCCCGCGCCGCGGCCCGGCTCGGGATTCCTGGGCCTTCGGCCCGCGCCGCCGAAAGTCGTGCTCGTAAATCTGGCGACCAGCGACAAGACGGAATTCGAAGGCTATCGAACGTTCGCTTTCAATCGCGACGCGGGCACGCACCTCGTGATGCGGAAAGCCCCGGCCGCCCCGACGATGCCGACCGGTGCGCCCGGCGGTGGGCCGGCGATGGGCATGGGTCAAGCTCCCGCAGCTCCGGCCGCGGCCGGCAATGATCTCGTCATTCGCGAACTCGCGACCGGGGCCGAGCTCACCCTCGGCAACGTGAACGAGTTTTCGTTCAACAAGGCCGGCACCGTACTCGCCATGACGATCGACTCGGCCGGCCAAATTGGCAACGGCATTCAGGTCCGCGACATGAAGACCGGGGCGCTCACGTCGCTCGATTCGGCGAAGGCCACTTACCAAGGGCTGAACTGGCACGAGACGGCCGACGCGTTCGCCGTCCTGCGCGGCGCGGACGACAAGGCGGTCGAAGGCAAAGCGTTCTCGGTCGTCGGCTTCACGGACGTCGGCCCGGCCACCAAGAAGACGATCTTCGACCCGAAGACGGAAGCGTCGTTCCCCAAGGGACTCGGGATCAGTACGAATCGATCGGCGACCTGGAGCGATGATCTCGGAATGCTGATGTTCGGCATCGCCGAT
The DNA here is from genome assembly GCA_031363325.1 of Gemmataceae bacterium. Lineage (GTDB taxonomy): Bacteria > Planctomycetota > Planctomycetia > Gemmatales > Gemmataceae > SIAJ01. Next base: position 3,802 of record JANLUE010000703.1, on the reverse strand, counting down.
CAGAAGCGGGTCGAGGAGCCCAAGAAGGAAGAGCCGAAAAAGGAAGGCGTCGAGCCGAAAAAGGACGGCCCGATGACGGCTCGCCCGACTCCCCCCGGCGGGGCCAAGCCGGACCTCGTGATCTGGCACTGGAAAGACGAACGCCTGCAATCGCAACAGCAGGTTCAGGCCGGCATGGACAAGACATTCAGCTACGCCTGCGTCTATCGCGTGAAGGACAAGAAGTTCCTGCGGCTTGGCGACGATACGGTTCGGAACGTGGATGTCGCACCGAAGCAGAAGTTCGCGATTGGCATCGACGAGAAGGCTTATCAGTTGATGAGCACGCTGGACGGCAAGGAATTCGCAGATGTGTATGTAACCAATCTCGAAACCGGCGAACGCAAGAAAGCGCTCACCAAGGTTCGCTGGAACTTCGGTGTCTCACCGACGGGAGCGCATTACCTGTATCACGAAGATGGTCACTTCCGAACGCTCGATCTGGCCACGTTGAAAGTGGAAGTGATCTCCGCGAAGGCCGAGACGTCGTTCATCAATTCCGAAGACGATCACAACGTCGACAAGCCACCGACCCGGACGATCGGCTGGACGGCGGACGGCAAGTTCGTGCTCGCCTCGGACAACTGGGACATCTGGCAACTGGCGGCCGACGGTTCGACGGCCACGAACCTGACCGGCGACGGCAAGGCGAAAGGCATCCGTTATCGTGGCCGCGTGAGCTTCGACATCCGCGAGAAGGGGGCCGATCTCTCGAAGCCGATGATCGTGGCGTTCCTGGAAGAACGCACGAAGAAATCCGGCTACGCGAAGATTGAACCGGGCAAGCCGGGTGCGAACGCGTTGATCGTTGAGGACGCCGCAATTGGTGCCCTGTCCAAAGCGAAGAACGCCGAGACGTACGTCTATACGCGGCAAACGAACGAAGAGTACTCCGACTATTACCTCACGGACGCAACGTTGAAGGCCGGCAAGCGCATGACGACGGCCAACCCACAACAGATGAACTATCTGTGGTCGGCCGGCGCGAAGCTAATCGACTACACGTCGCTCAATGGCCAGAAACTCCAAGCCGCGTTGTATCTGCCGGCGAACTATCAGCCCGGCCAACGCTATCCGACCATCACATATATCTACGAAAAACTGACGGACCAATTCCACTTCTATCAGTTGCCGGGCACCGGGGGTGGGTTTAACAAGTCGATCTATACGAGCAATGGCTACGCGGTCCTGATGCCGGACATCAAGTATCAATTGAACGACCCCGGCGTGTCGGCCGTGAAGTGCATCCTGCCCGCGCTCGACGCGGCGATCGCGACGGGCATCGTCGATCCGGCCAAGGTCGCTTTGCACGGCCACTCGTGGGGCGGCTACCAGACGGCCTATCTCGTCACGCAAACGGATCGCTTCAAGGCCGCCATCGCCGGCGCTCCGTTGACGGACCTGATCAGCATGTACAGTTCGATTTATTGGAATGCGGGAATCGCCAATCAGCCGATCTTCGAATCGAGCCAGGGTCGATTCACGGGCGGCTACTGGGAGCAACAGGAAGCGTATATCCGCAACTCGCCGGTGTATCACGCCCGCAACGTGACGACGCCGCTCGTGATCCTGCACAACGATAAAGATGGGGCCGTCGATTTCACCCAGGGGATCGAGTACTTCAACACGCTGCGGCGCTTGCAGAAGCCGGTCGTGATGTTGCAATACAAGGGCGAAAACCACGGCCTGGTGAAACCGGAGAATCGCAAGGACTACGCCGTCCGCATGCGCGAGTTCTTCGACCACTACCTGATGGGAAAGCCCGCCCCAGACTGGTGGACCGAAGGCGTGCCGCACTTGAAGATGGAGGAACACCTCAAGGGGCGGAAGGAATAGTCACATCCAGACTTTCGGGCTGCGTGACCCAGGGCGGCACGTAGCTGGGGCCGTTGACGTATTACCAGGGCTCTGCGAATTTTTGGCCGAACAGTGGGTCTTTGACAGATACCCACTATTAAGGGCGGAGCGGAATTCGCCAGCTGGCGGGGCTGGGAACGTGTAAGAGTTACAAATCAGTCGGCGCGTTGACGCGACCGATTTGGACGCTACATTCTTCACTCCCGCAAAGACTTGCGGCGAGCGACCGGGGCCAATCCCCGGTCGTTTTCGTTACGGTCGGCGCAAGTTGGCGTTCGGTTCTGAGTTCTCATGCAATACTCAGCCCCCGCCGGCAGAATAGTAGTTAGTGACCAACCTTTGTGAGGTAGACTCCCGTGTTCGTGCAAGTGGCTTCCATCGCGATTGTGTCCGCCGTGGCCTTCAGTGGAATGGCGTTCGTTGGACTCAACCTGAGTCGGCAAGTGAAGCTTCGCCGACATCTGAAACGGCTGCGAACGCTCCCCCTGGAGCGGTTCGCTCGACGTTGATTCTTCCGGCGGCAATCGCCCACGGCCGGGAGGATCCCGGCCTTCGGGGTGCCGCAAGGTAGCGGATTCACGCCATCCCGAAGGTCGGGAACTCCCCGGCTCGAAACGCAAACGGCCGCGCCCAATTGGCGCGGCCGTCGTCTTTCCCACTCGCGAACTCCAGCCTCGAAGCCATCGGCCGGGGCTCGCTGCGGATCGCCGAAGCGGCTCAACACCAATTCGTCTCGAACCGGTCAATTGGTCGACTTTCTCGAATTGCCGGCCCGTGGCCGGACAGTCGGGGCGGCATCAAAGAAGCAATCGCCAATCAGGTCCAGTCACCAGAACTGATCGATGATGGCCCACATTCGGCCCCGAGCAAACGAATCATCGCTCAATTGCCCGACTACGAAGACGGGAAGCCGGCCATCGGGTCGCAAGTCGCCGAACTCATCGGACTCGAGACGATCCGTCGAAAGTGCCCGCACTTTGCGGAATGGCTGACGCGACTCGAACGCGTTGGCCATCCGAGCGAATGACCACTCTTTGCACTCCGCGTCCGAGCAGGCGTCGATCCGAATCGGTTCGGCTTGAATCAACGAGTCGACATATGTCGGAATACTGGACATCAGGCGGTTCGGCGTCTGCGAGACTACAAGTTGGCTGCCTGCCAAGACCTCATCCACTCGCCGAATTCGGGGTGACGCTCTCGTGCGGTTCGAGCAATCGCTTCACCCGTTGCGGGAAAGTCGATTCGCAGCCGATCGGCCAGCCAATCGCGAAGCCCCTGAGTCTCCGTCGACTCCGAAGGCGGAGTTGCGAGATCATCGGACTCGACTTCGTTGTAACCTACTCCGAGCAGCCGACAGAACTCGAACGCGTTGGAGGCGAGGACGATGAACTCCCCCTCCGAGCCGAACAAGACGACTGGTGCTTCGTCCGGGTTTGCGATCGGCACCAGCCATAATGCGAATGACGATCCAGTCGAACCTCTGCCGAAAATCGCGACCTTATTCCGAGTTGTCGCGTCGTTTGGAAACCACTGTTCGGCGTCCTTCCGGCCCCAGTCGCAAATTTCGAAGCAGCCGCTCAGCGGATACCCGTGAGCGTCCAGGTAGTCACACACCGCCCGCAAGCAATCGGGCAGCTTGACGCCGTCCGGAAAGTTTGACTGGACGACATTAGCGAGCATGTCCCACTCCCGAAAATTACACCGGAATGACCCGTCGCCGCTGATTCACCCGCCGACGGTTAGGTCCGGCTGCGTTGCCCAGTCGGGCGGTTCGACTCGCGTCATCCGGAACCTCGCCACCTCAAAGCCCTCCGCCACCAAAAGAACAACGTCTCCTGCTGGCGGGGCGTGTGCCTCTCCAGCCACAATGTAGGATCGAGTGGGCGATTTCAACTCGTGGTACGTC
>JANLUE010000700.1:0-1800 GCA_031363325.1 Gemmataceae bacterium | reverse complement strand
TCGGCGCAACCGCAGTAGTGGATGCGGATGAAAAAGTGTTGGGCATCGTGACCGATGGCGACTTGCTGCTCACGCATCCGGAGTACCGGTACTACATGCGCGGCGTCCTGATCGGCTCGACGTACCCGCTCGTGCCGCGCAATCAGAACTGGGTGAACGCATCGACGACCGAACGCATTCTGTTCCCGTCGGTCGGTGCCCAGGGGTATTACAACGCAACGCTGATGCACTTTGGCCTGCACGATCAATTGCTGGAATACCGTGCCCCAGCGTTCGCTCTGCGAAACCCGGACAAGCCCGAGGAGGCTGACGAGCGACCGCCGATCTGGATCAGCATGGTGGCCCCGAACGGGGCGATCGTGCCGTTGCATCTCTACACGCGTTACGAAGACAAGTCGAATTATGTCGCCCGCCGCGAGCAAGGCAGCGATGACGCAACGACGGCCATCGCGCTGGAATACCCGGGCGCAATGTTGCCGGTCGGCCTGGGCCTGCTCGCCTGGTGGGGCTTCCTGATCGTTCGCGCCTGGGCGAATCCGCACGCTCGCCTGTTCTGGCGGGGCGGGTCGCTGCTGCAATGGCCGGACCTCCTGTACCGCAACATCATTCTCGGCTCGCAGGTGTTGCTCGCCGTGCCGATCGTTTGTGCGGTCTGGACGCACGCGGAAGCGGGGCACTTCCGCTCGGCGTGGGCGAACGGGTTCGTCGCGGTCACCGCGTTTTGCACGGCCGCACTGGCGCTCGGCATGCTCAAGCCGCTCGCGCGACGTGGCATCCTGAACTTATTCCGCGGCCGACCGTTGCCCGGCGAATCGGCCGTCTTGCCAACGGCCCCGCCCGACTCGCGACTCGAACGCTTGAACTGGCTGGCACTGAACCTCGGGGCGTACGCACTCGTGTTCGGATTCGCGGCCGTCTTCCTGTATCGCTTCCACACCTACGGCGACTTCGCGCGACGAACGCTGTTCTTCGTGCGGGCCGTCGATCTGAGCACCGGCCTCTCGCCGCTCACGCCGTTGTTCTTCGTCTGCATGGCCTATGCCGCCTGGGGGTTCTTCCAGCTCAAGCGAACCTTCATCGCCGAGCGGTTCCACGTGCCGAACCCGTATCCCGACACTGAACTGTTCAATCGCATCCGCTCGGCCGACGCCGAGGTCCGCAATGAAGTCGTCCACGAGGCGATCGCGTTGAAACACGCGGCCCCGATTACGGGTGCCCTACTCGCGTTGGCCGGGTTCGGCGTCGCGGTCTGGATGCAATCGTTGCCGACGGTCGAGGGCTGGGCGTGGGACCTGTTGTTCTTCGTCGGCTTCACGTGGCTGTTCCTGCTCTCAAGCACGACGCTCATTCGTCTGTTCTTCCTGTGGCGGCGAGTGAAGGCGTTGCTCGACGCGATCGCGGCTCAGCCGATGATGCGGGCCTTCGGTCGTTTGCCGTTGAAGGTGACGGACGTGTTTGGCAAGTACTTGTTCACGCAACGGCCGCACCTCGCCCACATGCAAATGCCCGCCCATCAACTGCGATTGCTCACCGAGGTCGTTGCGAAAGACCCCGGCGCGCCGGCGGAACTGCGGGGCCTCGAACCGCTCGCCCACGAGATCGAATCGACGCTGGACAAGCACCTTTCGAGTGGGCGAAAGGTACGTCGGGCCGAGCGACTTGTCCGCGAGAAACTATCGGAAGTGGCGGCCCGCTGCGTGGCCGTGCTCGCCCCGCGGGGCAAGGATTTGCCGATCGACGAAGCCTTCGGCGGCGGGCGCGGCAAGGAAGACAAGCCGACCGAGCCCACCAACGAACCCG
>JANLUE010000837.1:0-2920 GCA_031363325.1 Gemmataceae bacterium | reverse complement strand
CATCGTTGCCTCGGCCGCCGTTCACCGAATCGTTTCCGTCTCCGCCGAGGATGAAGTCAACCCCGTCACCGCCGGTGATCGTGTCGTTTCCGTTCCCGCCGTCGATCGTCATTTGAATCAGCGTGGCAAGCCCGTTGGCGCCGGTGATTTTGTCGTCTCCGCCGTTCGCGTTGAGGACCAGGCTCTCGGACGTGCCGATGTCGATCGAGAATGGAGCCGGGTCGACGCGATCGAAGCGGACGCGGGTGCCGTTCGGCGTGACCGTAAATGTTTCGGCTCCGTTGCCGCCATTGACTTCGACCGTGTCGGTCCCGACGCCGCCTTCGTTGAGGTCGGTCCCCTCGCCCGGGTTCCAGATCATGCGATCGTTGCCGCTCTGGCCGAAGACTTGATCGTCGCCGGTGCCGCCGGTCAGCGAGTCATTGTCGGCTCCACCGAAGAGGAAGTCCGCCCCGCCCTTGCCGAGCATCACGTCGTTGCCGCCTTGGCCAAACAGGAAATCGTTGCCGGACCCGCCGGTCATCACGTCGTTGCCGGCCCCGCCGTAAAGGAAGCCGCGCGGCAGGGCTCCGTTCACTTCGCTGAAGGCGATCGAATCGGCGCCGGCCCCGCCATAGACCTGGATGAGGTTCGTATTCGCGACCGTCGACACTCCGCCAGTCACCGCGACGGCCCCGCCATTGACGAGAATCTTGCCGGCCGCATCACGGCTAATCGCGATCGAATTGGCGAGCCCATCGCCAACGACGCGAAGCGTGCCGCCCGCGAAGTTCGCGACGACGGCCGGGACCGTTCGATCGCCGAGCTCCTGGATGGCCAACCGAGCCGGGTGACTGGGGCGACGAGCCTTGCGAAATCCGGAAAACATCTGAGCACTCCGTGGTGTGTCGAGTAAGGACGCACCAGGGAAATGGGAATCGCGGCGCGAATCGGCCAAGGAATGTAAAAAAAACGAAGTGACTACTTGCCTCGGTAGACTCGCTCGATCCGGTCGCGATTCAAGCCGAGCACGCGGTCGAAGCGGCTGAGTTTCATGCCCTCGACGCTGGTATCGTGTCGCGCCAGGCCCTTCAGGATCGCCAGGTCGAGATCGATCTCCCGATCGATGTGCTTACGCATCAGCCATCGGAATAAGCGCAGCCCGCCGGCCGGGCCGGGCCAACGCGACTTGGCGTAGGCGAACGTTCGCAGCTCGGTGTGCATCGCGTCGATCGGCGTGAAGAAAATGTACAGCCGCCAACGCACTTTCGATTCCTCGCGCTGCTCCGGGTCCGCCCACCAGTGATCGTACACCGAGTACACCGGCGAAAAGTGCGTCGTCCAGTCGTCGTTGAACAGGAACCCCTTGCGAACGCCCACCAGGTGCTTGATGAACCAGTTCATCGGCTTCGAGGGGCCGACGTTGACGACCCGGACCGTCGTGTCGGTCGGCTCGAAGCGAACCGTCACTTCGGCCATGCGCTTCAGGTCGTAGCCGAACAGGGCGTGCGTCGTCGGCGTGTGCTCGATCTCGCAGAAGTTGTCGGTCGTCAGTTCGAGCGGGGCCTCGGCCACGTGGCGAAGTCGGCAGATCGGCAGATAGCCGTCCACATCGAATTTGGGGAACTCTGGCGCGACCTCCCTGGCCTTGATCCAAACCGCCCCGTGTTCCTCGCGAACGTCGTAGGCCGTCGCACACGCGTGTAGCTTCGGCGTGCCGGGGCTCTCCCCCTGGCCATCACACGTGAACGTCCAGCCGTGGTACTTGCACTGCAGCTTGTCGCCGATCACCGTACCCAGGCTCAGGCGCATCCGTCTGTGCGGGCACTCATCGTCGAGGGCGGCCGGCACGCCGGCAGCGGTCCGATAGACCGCAATCGCTTGCCCCGCGACCCGCACTCCAACCGGCGCGCGGCCGAGTTCGTCGCTGAACAGAACGGGGTGCCAGTGATCGAGCATCGCCATACGGCGAACATACCGGCGCGGCCGGGAAACGGGAAGGAGCGAAATCCAACAGAGCCAGGCTCAAGCGAACTTTCCGACGGACACCTCCGTGTCGTAGAGGAATCGCACGACCCCATCTTCTTGATGCTCCGCGAACAACCGATCGAGTTCGGCCATCATCGGCTCGAAGTTCGGCTCGTTGGGTTTGGGCACGTAGGAATTCGAGCGCGTGCGGCCACGAACGCCGTCCCGGTCGAAGCGCTGTTCGTTGGCGAGGACAGTTCGCTGCACGGGCCCGCCGAAGAACGCTTCGATGGCCGCCCAGTCGATGTTCGTGTGAACGACGGCCGCGTAGTCGGTCCCGAATTGATGCAACACGCGTTCGTACTCGCGCAGAAACGGCGTGGCGTCGACGCGGCGCGTGTTCCAGATCAACGCCGCGAACCCGCCGGGTCGCAAAATCCGTTGGAACTCGATGCGCGCTTTCGGTGAATCGAACCAGTGGAACGCCTGGCCCGCGACGACGAGATCGATGCTCGCATTCGGCAGCGACGTGGCCTCGGCCAGGCCGGCCACGCTGTGGAATCGCGGTTCGTTCGCCAACAGTGATTCGGCCGCCTCGCGCATCGGGCGATTCGGCTCGACGCCGTACACCGTGTGCCCGGCCGCGAGAAAGAGTTTTGCCGATAGCCCCGTCCCGGACCCAACGTCCGCGATGATCGACGAATCGGTCAATGCCCCTTCGGCCCGCAGGGCATCGAGCACTTCGATCGGATAGCCCGGCCGATAGCGGACGTAGTCGGCCACGCGGTCGGCGAATCGGTTCGTGGCGTCCATGGAGTCAGGTTATTGCTCGTCAGTATTCCCACGGCTAAGCCCGAAACCGATTGGGAATTGGAGTTTGCCGCGACCCCGGCCTCGCTCGAATCGCTACGCGGTTCCGCGCTCGACCGGGGATTGGAAAAACTTCATTTCCCAACCGAGATCGGATTGAGAC
>JANLUE010000834.1:0-5423 GCA_031363325.1 Gemmataceae bacterium | reverse complement strand
CCCGGCGAAAGCCACTTTGCCCTGCCTCGCTAATGACAGCACGCCTTCCCCTCGCCATCGCCCGCCATCGGTAGGCCGGCCGATTTTTTCTTTGAGGGCGGCAAATCGTTCGCGGGGTTCTGATCGAAGAAGCCGCTCGGTTTCAGCAGAAAGCCGATGTACGCGGTTGGCATGACGGGGTTGTCTTCCGGCCGCGGCAGGTGCGTGTGGCCGAACGTGTACCAGAATACGATGTCCGTGTTCTCGATTGGCCGATCCTGTTCCGTCCAGCGAATCAAGCCATCGCCGCCCGTGCTTTGATTCGGGTAGTCGCCGGCCGCGAAGCGCTCGGCCGGGTCGAAGGGCGTCACCCAGATGTGATGGTTGACGAACCCGGCCCGTTTCCGCCACCAGGCGTTCGCCGAGGCGTATGGCACCGCGTTGTCGCCTGGCAGAAATCGATAGCCGACCGGTTCGCCGACCGCGTTCGTCGCACTCGGGTTGACGATCTTCCAGGTGCGGCCGGCCTCGAAGTTCAAGTTTCCGCGCGCTTCCTTCTCGGTGCGAAGCGTCGTCGCGACGGCCCGGAAGGCGTTCTCGTAGGGGTTGTTCGGCCCTGGCGGGTCGGCGACCACGTCCACGCGCTGAACGCTGTTCGCCACTCCATCGAGATCGAAGTCGAGCCGCACGTTGAAGAAGTGTTGATGATTGGGCGCGAACACGTTCGGTGCGACGAGCGCCCCGTAGGTCGGCTTCTCGCCGGTCGCGAACGCACCGAGCGACAGGATGCCCGTCAGCTTCACTTCGAGTTGGATGTTGCCGTCCTGATAGAGGTACCAGAAGAAGCCGTACTCGTAGTTTTCGACGGTGGAAACCGAGGAGATCACGAGTCGACGCGAGCGGCGAACCTCAGGGACTTCGAGCCGTCGATCGGTGTGTTTCCAGAGAATGCCGAAGTCTTCCTCGTGCATGCAGATGGCGTTCGAGATCGTCAGCGGCTCGCCGCGACTATTGGTAAGGTGGGCATCGAAGTAGTGAATGTGGCCGAGACAATCGCAGCCGAGCCGCAGGCTATTCGCGCACATCCCCATGCCATATTCGCCGACGTCGAAGGCGTTCTTGCGACGTTGCGTCGGCCCCGGGTCGCCATACGGAACGACCATCTCCGTGAGCGATGCGCGATGGAGGATCGAACGATCCCGGCCGCCGTCGCGGTATTTGATGTCGTGAAGTGTCAAACCTTCGCGGGCGTTGAAGCCGACGACGAGCGACCAATTCTGCCAATTAACCTGGTAGCCATCGACTTCGAAACTCGGCCCCTGGGGCTGGGTGATTTCGAGTGGCTGGATGCCGGTGCGGAATGGCCCGACCCGGTCGGCCGCGTAGTTCATCGACGCCGCGGGCACCGGCCAGTCTTCGCCGACGCGGTCGCCGCGCCAATATTCCTCGACGCGAATCACTTCCATCGCGTTGAGATCGACGACGGGCCGCAAACCTTCGAGCGGGCGAACGTAGCCGTTGTCGGTCGGGTCGGTGCGCAGGAAGCACAACGGCCGGGCGAGCCGGCGCGTTTGATCTTCTTCGGACCCGTAGCACCCCGCCGACCAGATATCGACCATGACGAGAGACGGATCGTCGATTCCGTAGCGTCGTTTCAGAGCGGCGGCGAACTCAGAATTCCGGAGCACGGCCTGCTCACATTCGACTTGTTCGTCGACCGTCATGGTCGGCTGAAGCCCGGGGAACGAACGGATCGATTCGACCCGTTCCTGTTCAATCGAAACGATCGCCTCGTGGGCAGTGTTGGTCCCGTTATTGAAAAGAACCGCATGAGCCGAACGCGGGCCGGGTTGACCTTTCGTCGGCTCTCGAAGTGAGACGGAGACGACGCGGGTCGTCGGCGTCAGATGCCCGGCCGCTCGGAGCAGACGGATCGTCTGACGAACCTCGACGGCCGTCAGGGGCTCGAGTGGATGGCGCATGGGAGAGTCGCGTGAGGGTCGGGAGAGGTACTGGGAAGATATGCGCGGAGGGGAGACGTGGCCTCAGGCGTCATTTGTGGCCGAGAATTCCAACATCCTCAAGGCGATTCGCGGTGACGACTCGCTTGAGCCACGTGTGGAGCGTCTTCTTCGCTTCGGTCTTGAGGATGCGATCGCTCAACTCGTTCGGCAACTCGCCGAACCGGTTGCCGAGTTGTTCAAGCAGAATCGAACGGGAAGTGCGGACTTCGGCCCCCTCTTCCCACATTTCGCGGATCGTTTGTTTCTTGGCCACGAACTGTTGCCTTTCCTCGTCCGTGGTATCGCATTACTTCGCCATCCACCACAGGCCGGTCACGAGCGAGGCCGCGCCAATCGTGCCGAGGACGAGCCACTGGGTCAGGTAGCCCTTGGTCCAGGCGTCGATGCGGAAGAACAAGGCGAAAACGCCGGCCAGCGCTCCGAGTCCGGCGAATACCCACAGGGCCTCAGCCGCCCGCTCGCGGGACCGGAGTTCCCGGACGTGCTCGGGGCGTACCTTGAACGCGACCGTGGCCTGGTACATCGTTTCAGTCTTGCCGCTTTCGCCGATCTGTTCCTCTTTTATCTCTTCCTGTTCCGCGAGTGCCATCCGGCGAACGAGTTCGATGGTCGGCGTCTTCAGAACGGGGGGTTCCTGTTGCGCCAGATGATCGACGACCAATTCCTGAGCGGCCCGAATGGCACTGTCGCGTGCCTTGTCCTTGGTGCTCTCGAAGCCCCCCTTCACGGTGAAGGTTGGCACTTCGGGAACCTTCGGCGCGGGCGGGGCCTTCTCCTTCTTGTTCTTGCGGCCATTGATTTTGACTTCACCATTCTGAGCCGTCACCGCCTGGCCGTTGCCGGTATCGATCGTCACGCTCTGAGCGAAGAGTGGCGTCCAGGCCGCGAGGAGAACCCCGACGGCGAGACCGGCCAGCATCGTTTCCTGTCGTTTCATGTCGGCCTCCTATGGCGTCGGGTTGAGTTACGCGTATTCGAGACGTCGCTTCTTCGGCTGGGGCGGCGGGGGCGCGGTCCACGGGCTGACCATCTGCACGACGCCGGCCGTTCCGGCCAGGGCCACGATCATGTAGATCGGCAATTCGTGCGAGTGCAGGAAAATGTTCCAGCCGATCCACAGCAGGAAGCCGCAGAACCCGGCCACGAACACCGGGCCGAGCGAGAACCGTTCGCGGCGCTTTCGTCGGGCGCTATCGCCCCAGGAAGTCATTCCCATCGCCAGTGCGAACAGGGCCATGTAACCGGCGAGATGATCGATCGCGCCCGGTGTGGCTCGAACCGCGCCAGCCAGGTAGGCTTCTTCCGGCGGAGCGGTGGAGCCATCGGGCACGAAGTTCGGCAGCGACCAACCTTCGAGCCAGAACGCCGCGAGCCCGACGCCCGCACCGAGCAACATGAGCCGCCAAGTGCCGGCCCCACGCTTGCGTTTCTCGCGTACGCGGGCCGGAACGATTACGGTCCACGACAGCAACACGGTGAGGGCATAGAGCGGCATCAGGCCGTACCAGTTCACCTTGTCGCGGAAGATCGATTGGAACAGTGCCCAGGCTACGACCACCGCGACTGAAGCGAGCGGGGCCAAGGCAACGCTGCTCGCCAAGTCGCCGACGCGGCCGCGAAAACCGGGGACCGCGGCCAACGTCGCCGAAGAGGCGTTCTTCGCGGCCACGATCGGAAGTCGCTTCGGAAGCGGTGGAGGCAGGGCCGGTGTTTTCTTCTCGGTGATGGCGGGCACGGGTTCCTCCAGGAGCAATGCGACCGGCTGACCGACCGCTTCGACGGCCCGGATCAATTCGTCCATGTCCGCGTAACGGTTCTCGGGCTTCTTGCTGAGCGCCTTCTCGATGATGGCCAGATAGTCGGGCGGAATGCGGCCGAGTTCCGGGTTATCCGTTTGATGTCGAAGAGCGACCTCCGCCCAGCTGTCGCCGCGGAACGGCACCTCGCCAGTGAGCATCTCGTAGAACATCACGCCGCAAGCGTAGACATCGACTTGCTTCGTGCAGGCCCCCCGCCCGACTTCCGGGGCCATGTAATAAACCGTTCCAACATTCGCGGATTGCGTTAGCGAAGCGGACGTGACGGCCTTCGAGAGGCCATAGTCGCCCAACTTCAAGACGCCGTTCTCAACGAACACATTTCCCGGCTTGATGTCGCGATGAATGACCGCGTGGTCGTGCAGATAGGCCGCCGCGCGGGCGACCTGCAGGAAGTAATCGCGGGCCTGTTCCGGCGGCAGGCCACGGGTATTGCGGTTCAGGACGGCGTTGAGCGGTTCACCGTGCACGTACTCCATGACGAGCCAGTGATCGCCCCGGTCGTCGGTCCGCAAGTCGTACAGGTGAACGAGGTTGGGGTGTTTCAGATTGAGGCAGGTGCTGATGCCGCGCAGTTCGGTCTCGGTTCGCCCGCGCAAGAGGAGCTTGAGCGCGACTTCCTTCCCGCCATCGGTAACGGCGAAGTAGACTTCGCCGAACCCGCCCTGCCCCAGGCCACGCTTGATCGTGAAGCCGTCGAGCGGGCGTTGACCCCATCGGTAGGTGAACCTCATGATCCGCCCCTCGCCCTTCGGTCCCGAACGTTGAACATGGTGGTATTCGCCGTCCGGGCGACGGGATTTGAACGGTTGTTCGGTACGCGGCGTTCGGGTCGGTCAACGGCTTCGATTGAACGGGGGCATCGATTAGAATATCGAAATGAATGCCACCGCACTCGCCCACTTCCGAGACCGACCCACCGGTCGGGAGCACCGGGCGCCAAGCGGAAACCAAGAGAAAATCGAAGTTGACGGAGGGGAAATTAGAGCGCCTTCCAGGTCGGCGTAGCGGGTCGAGCGAGGCCGGGGATCGGAACTCCAATTCCCAATCGGTATCGGGTTTAGCGCACGCGCGGTACGTCGGAAACACCAACGGGTGGCGGCTTCAACTCAATTCGCTCGACGAGCGCTCGAATCAAATCGGCCACTCCGAAGACGGAAAGCATGGCCCCCGTCGCGGCGAGCAACATCGACTCGGCCGAGCCGGGGCGAGTCGTCACGGTGGCGACCGACGCAAGTCCGCCAAGCCCGATCAGCCACGCGATCGGCGGTTCGCCGGCTCGAAGTTGTCGGCGACCGCGGACGATCGTTCGCCAAAGTCCAACGGCCACCAGAGGGCCAGCCACCCACGGATTTGTCCAGCACCACGTGGCCGAACTCCAGGCACGATCGGCGACGCTCGCTCGCCATTCGTTCGCGAGATTCGTCCAGTCGCCGCCCGGCACCGTTCGCCCGAGGGCGAATCCCACGACTGGCGGCGCGGCCAAAATCGCCACGCCAAGCAACCTTTGCCACCAGGGCCAACCGCGAGCAGTGAGCGGCAATGGGATCGAAGCGGCTGAGAGGCCGAGCAGCAGTACCAGGCCGCGCTCGCGAGCCACCGG
>JANLUE010000639.1:0-2128 GCA_031363325.1 Gemmataceae bacterium | reverse complement strand
GTCGGATCATTAGTCGCGACGCCGCAGTTCGCGCCATTCGTCGATTCGAACAACACCCGCACTTCGCCCGTCTCGACATCGACCGTTTCAATTCGCGCGCCATCAAATACCTCGCCGGCCGGGTCGGACCGAACGTCGTAGACGATGCGGCGACTGTCGCGCGACCAGACGTTGCAGTTGGTCAGAACGTGCCCGTGCGCCGCCGTCGTGAGTTGACGTTCCAAGTTCACCCCCAAACGAGCTTGACGACGAGTCCGTCGGCCACGCATCGGCCACGCCGCGTCAGTGTTAGGCGAGTGCCGTCGTCCGCGAACAGGCCTTCGGCCGTGTACCACGCGCCGCGTTCGGCGATCAGCGAGTCGAGTTCATAGCCCGTCTGCTCGAGGAATCGCGGCCGATCGATGCCCGCGCTACGGCGAAGCTGGACGGCGACCGTCTCGCGGGCCCGCTCCTCGGGCGGTAGCGACTCACTCTGGAACGTCGTCGATTCGCCCGCCAGGACGCGACGAACGTAGTCGGCGGTATTGCGAACGTTCAGTTCCCGCACGCCGTTCACATAGCGGGCCGCGCCGGTGCCGAACCCGAAGTACGCTTCGTTCGCCCAGTACGTTTCGTTGTGACGACAGCGTCGGCCGGGCCGGGCGAAGTTCGAGATCTCGTATTGCTCGAAGCCCGCGATCGTTAGGCGGTCCATGGCCAGCTCGTACATCGCCAGTTCGTCCCCTTCGGCCAACGCACATACCTGACCGCGCTCGCGTTGCTTCCAGAGTGGCGTGCCCTTCTCGTAGGTGAGCCCATAAGTCGAAAGATGGTCGGGCTCGAACGCGAGGGCCGCGTCGAGGTCGGCGCGCCATTCGCCCAGCGTCTGGTCCGGGACGCCGAAGATCAGGTCGAGCGAGACGTTGTCGATCCGTCGGCGCACCCGCTCGAGGGCCGGGCCGACGTGATCGGGCGTGTGGATGCGATCGAGTCGAGGCAACAGGTTCGCTTGAAATGACTGGACCCCCAGGCTCACGCGATTGACGCCGTGATCGGCCAGGACCGCGATCGTCTCGGCCGGCACGCTCTCCGGCGTCGATTCCACCGAGAATTCTCCTCCAGCGTTCAACGGCAACCAGTGGCGAATCGCACTGAGCAATCGGGCGAGCGGCGCGGGGCCAAGGTAAGTCGGGGTGCCGCCGCCGATGAAGATCGTGTCGACCGGTTGCGGCGCGCCGAGCCCAGCAAGCTCTTCGCCGAGCGCGGTCACGTACGTCTCGATGAGTTGGTCCTGGCCGGCGGTGACGGCGAAGTCGCAGTACCCACAGTGGTGAGCGCAGAATGGCACATGAACATACGCGGCCCGCGGCCAAAGCCACGGCGGCCGATCGATGGAGGACATGATTCGATCTTACCGGCTCGCTCGACGAGTCGCGTGGAAGGCCACCCCAACAGACCACACAGTCAGTTCGCCATACGCGGCCAGGTATCGCGCTTCGAACTCGTCCCAGCTCAAACCGCGATTCGACTGAGCAAGCGCTTCCGCCCGACGGCAATCTAAATCCGCCCAGGTCAATTCGACTTTCGCACGATCTATTTCTTGGGGCGGCTGGTGTTTCAAGTCCATCGGTGACTTCCTTCTGAAAGCGTCACTCGACGATTGTACCAAACGCCCCGAACCCTCCGCAACGTCCGCCCCTCATTGCCCTTACCGTTTCGCCGGTAAAATGAGCCCACACATGGACGCGCATACTCTCGCCTTGCTCGAATTCGACAAAGTCCGCGAACTGCTCGCGGGGTACGCGTCCACGTCGCTGGGTAACGAACTGGCTCGCCGGGTCGAGCCGAGTACGGACATCGCCAAGGTTCGCCACGAACTCGCGCTCGTTTCCGAAATGGTCGACGCGTTGATGGCGAACCAGCCGCCACCGTTCGGCGGCGTACACGATGTGCGAATGCTCGTCCGCCGGGCCGCGATCGGCACGATGCTCACGGCCGAGCAACTGCTGCAAGTGTCCGACACGCTGACCGCGACCGGGGCCTTTTATCGCTATCGCATGCGGCTCCCCGATCGACTGGGGCGGCTCATCGAACTGTTGGCCCCGGTCGAGGACCTGGGGCCGATCGGCAAGACGATCACGGGCAGCAT
>JANLUE010000606.1:0-6639 GCA_031363325.1 Gemmataceae bacterium | reverse complement strand
GATTGAGGCGGTCTGGTCGGCCGTGAAAGGCAATCCCCGTATGTTCCTGGAGTCGCTGTTCAACATCCTGAACCAGGCCGAGCTCCAGAGCGAGAAGAAGATCGACCTGACCTTCGTCCAGCCCCTCCTCGATGACGTGGGAGAGGAGGTAAGTGATGAAGACGAAGACGACGACAACTCGAACCCCGAACGATAAGGACACCGCCATGACCGCGCCAATAGATTCGATACCGCGCGTCAGCGTGCAAGACCTGGTTATCACGCTCCGGATGTTCGAGAGCAGTTCAGACACCACGCTGGAGAATCTGCGGCTGCGATTCTGCTATGCCAAGAACAAAAGCAAGAAGGGGGGGAATCTCTTCCCCACCGCTGTAATCGTGGCCGGCGAGATGCAGAAGCTCGGCCTGATCGAACCCGTGGCATTGCCGAAAGCGTCCTCGAAGACCCACGAGACGGCGAAGGGCAAGGTCATCAAGGTCACGGCGAGCGGCCAGGAACTGTTGCGCCTGTTCCTCGCCGACCGCATGGCCGCTTTCGACAAGCTGTTCGGCCTGATGTACACGGCCCATCGCAACCTCCAGACGTTCGTCGGGGTCATCCTCGAACGCAACCTGGTCGTCCCCATCGCAACCTCGGTCAAGGACCACATCGGGGCGTCGTACGGCTCGGCGTCCGCGCTCGCCGAAGCTGTTTCGGCAGGAGAGTTCAGCACGGAAGAGACATTGCGGCTGCTGGCCCAACGCCTGGGGCGTGCGCTCACCGAGGAGGAAAGGGCCGAGATCAACACCGGCATCGAGAAGCTGGTGAAGGACTCCAAGATGAGCGCGACCAGCGAGGACGGGACCGAGTTCGCCAAGAACTTCCTCGCCAAGGTGAACGACGTGGTGATCCCCGCAGTCTTCCGCACCGACGGCCTACCGTTCGACTACCGGACGCACCGGACGATCTGGTCGCTGGGCGAAGATTTCAAGTTGTGGGGCACGATCACGTCCCATCCCGACTACAGCGGGACCGTCGTTTACCGTACGGCTTCCATCATCATGACGCCCGACATGGATCAGGTGAAGGAACTGGTCTTTGATTCCGGCCTGAAGAAGACCGGGGAGAACTTCCTGGGCAAGATGTTCGCCGCGTACCAAAAGTTGCAGGCACTCCGGAAGTCGCGGTTCGTGAACGCCTGGGAGTTGCGGTCGGTGTTCTGCCTAGACAACCGCTGCCAGCAGTCGGTGTTCAACCGGCTGTTCGAGGAGCACTACGCCGGGTCGGATAGCTACAACCTGCACTTCGAGATCCAACAGGCGAAGTCCCGGCACGAGCTTCCGTTGCGGGCGGGCCAGCGTTCGGTCGGCACGATCCTTATGACGCGGGAGGCAACATGATCGCTCCATTGTTCCGCACCAGGGAAGGACGGGAATTTCCGGCCTTCCTCTACAACCTGGCCATCGACATGTTCGCCATCGTCCAGCACTGGGAACCACCGGCGGTTCCAGGGAGCGAACGTGGCAGGCTCTTCGAGTCCGTGCTGTACCGTTATTGCAACTCGCGCAAGCTGACGCTGACCGAAAGGGCCGGTTCGCGCACGGTCCGGCGGGTGGCTTCGGCTTCGGGATTTCGTCATGAAAGTGACGGTGTGATCGCCACGCCGGACATCACCGTGCATCTGGAATTGAAGCACCTGAGCGAGGAACTGGGGAAGAACGAGTTGCTGGTGTTCAACCAGAAGGGGCTCGACTTCCTCGCGTCGGACAACGCCTCGTTCCGGTCGAAGCCGCTGTACCGCGTGATCGTCAGTGGTTCACCACTGAATCCAGAGGCCCGCCGGTTCGCGGTCCAGTGGGGCATCCTGGCCATCGAACCGGACCGCTTGCCCCTGCTGTCGCTTCATTGGCTGGCGGGGCGGCAAGTACCCCACCTGGACAACGTGGACGAGCCGACACAGGACGCGATTTGGCGCGAGATGCCACACCTGGTCACGCCTCTTCAGGAGCGCCTGTCGCGCCTGTCGGGGGCGCTCGAAGGCGGCGCGGAGATCGTGAGCAGCCACCGGATCGAGCGAGCGATGGAACACCAGCGCGTTGCGGGTGATTACTACTGGATGGCTCTGGAGGAAGAGAACTCGGCGTGGCTTGAGGAACGATACGACGGCCTGCATCGTGAGTTGGATCTTGACCACGGTGATAGGATCTACTCAAACGCCGTCTTTCCCGCAGTAAATTTCAATGAAAGGAACCTAGTTGTTGGCCGTGCGTAGACTCAGTTCAATTTCCTATCCAAAATCACTTTTCGGATTTGGAAAATGCGAGCATAATTCGCCCCTTTGCCCCAGGAGCACCGCGATCATCTCCGGCCGTCGGCCAGCGAAACCCAAGCGGTCGACTCTTCGACTCTAGGTAGTTCGGTGACGCTGAACGGGCACGCCACCGAAACAGCATCGGCGATCAATGAAGTACTTGGAGCCAACGGCTCGACTAACGCTTATGCCAAACCAATCCTGCAGCGGAAACTTCGGCAAGGCACGTTGGACTTCTCCGCGCCGCCAGACGATTCGCTCCAAGCCGATGAAGCCGCGTCATCACAGGTTCAATCCCCGGTGCAGGTTTCTCCGTTAGCGAGTGCGGGGCTCTTCGGTGACATCGGACCGCCCAGGACGAAATTTGCTCGACCGGGGCTAAGCGGCAGGCCGGCATTCAAGCTCCGGCCGAGACAATCGCAAAACGAACGAAACCTATTCGACTTCGCTTCCACTGAACCGGAACCTGAATCCCAGGTATCGACCACTGCGCCGCCCGCAATCGGCGACCGACCAAAAGCACAAGTTGAGCAACTACCGCCGACCGTCGTCATCGCCAGCGGTGAAATGGCGAAAGCGAGGGACGTTCTTGCTGCCATCCGGACGCTTAGCGTCGTCGAGCACGAGAATCGAGCGGCCATGCCCGACGAACGGGCCACACTCGCCCGATTCTCAGGGTTCGGCCCGGTCGCGCTGTCGATCTTCCCCGATCCCGTCACCGGCCAGTTCAAAGACGCCAGTTGGCAATCCGTGGGGGAGGAACTGCAATCGCTCCTCACGCCCGAGGAGTACGACAGTGCTAAGCGAACCACCTTCAACGCCTTCTATACGTCGCCGACCGTCATCGCCGCCATGCACGATGGATTGGAACGCTTGGGTGTGCCCGGCGATGCGACGATGCTGGAGCCCGGCTGCGGGAGCGGCAACTTCATGCGGTACGGCCGGCCAGGGTTGCGATTCATCGGTGTCGAACTCGATCTGCTTTCCGGCCGGATCGCCCGCGCGATTCAACCGCACCAAGACATCCGCATCGAGAGTTTCCGCGACACACGCTTGCCTGAAGGCAGCATCGACGCGGTGATCGGCAACGTGCCTTTTGCCGATGTGAAACTCGACTACCGCGGGCAGCGACTTTCACTCCACGATTATTTCTTCGCCAAATCGGTGGACTCGCTGAAGCCCGGCGGCGCGATGGCTCTTGTCACGACTCATTTCACGCTCGACAAGCAGAACGCAGCCATCCGCGAATTTCTGGCGTCACGGGCCGATTTCGTTGGGGCCGTTCGCCTGCCATCCGATGCGTTCAAACGCGAGGGTACCGCGGTCGTTACAGACATCATCTTCATGCGGAAGCGTTCGCTCGATGATCCTCCGAACCACGTAGACCCGGAGTGGCTCGGCATCGCGACACTTAGCATCGAAGGCACCGAGGTGGCGATCAATCGCTACTTCCGCAATCACCCAGACATGGTGCTCGGCGACTGGAGCCGCAAGGACACGCTCTACGGCGAGGGATACAGCGTCACATCGAACGGCAATCTTGCCGATCAACTCGCCATAGCGATTCAGCAACTTCCGGCGTTCGCCACACAGAAAGCCTCCGCCACTCCCCTATCGCCTTCCACTCCATTCGCATCGCCACCGTCCGAACGTCACATCACTGAAGGCAGCTTCTTCATTGATGACATCGGTGCAATCTGCCAGTGCATCGAAGGGCAAACCATCCCCGTTGTGTACGGCGGCAAGACGCTCAGAACCGATGGTGCGATGACGGCCCGCCGATTCGCGGCGTTGATCCGATTGCGTGACCTCGCTCGGCGGGTACTGCAATCGCAGAATGAGGGCTGGCCCGACGAAGCCCGATGCGATGAACGTCGCGACCTCAACCGGGCCTACGACCGATTCGTCGGCACGTACGGCCCCATCAACAAAACCACCATCAGTGAGTCGGCTGAGGGCGGCGTCATTCGCCGAATGCCCAATCTGGTGAAGTTCCGCGAAGACCCCGACGCCATGCTGGTTCTGTCGCTGGAGGAATACGACGAAACGACCGGGACGGCTGGAAAGGCCGCGATCCTGAAGAAAGACGTGGTCGGCCGGAATCCACCGATCACGGCCGTCCGTAGCGCCGAGGAGGGCTTGCTTGTATCGCTTGACCAGCGGGGAGCGGTTGATGTGCCATTGATTGCTTCGCTCTATGCCAAGCCCGAATCGCAGGTGATCGAGGAACTCGGAAGCTTGATCTACCACGATCCTGAGTCGGCCGCATGGCAAACGGCCGACGCGTATCTTTCGGGAAACGTGCGGGCGAAGCTGGCAGCGGTCCTGAATGGCGATCCGATGTATGCCCGCAACGCCCAGGCCCTGCAGCAAGTGCAGCCGGAGGACTTGCTCCCCGGCGACATCGACGCCAACTTGGGTGCGCCGTGGATCCCCGAGTCCGACATTCAGACATTCGCCGCAGAACTCTTCCATGTCGAGGCGTCGGCCGTGCAGGTCGGCCACATTGCAAAAGACGCCGTATGGAGCCTGGAAGGCGATGCGATGGCCAAGCGATCGGTAGCCGCAACTTCCGAGTTCGGGACGCCGCGAGCGGGAGCCATCTGGCTACTGGAACTCGCGCTCAACATGAAAACTCCGATCATCTACGACATCGTCATGGACGGCGACCGGGAAACCCGCGTGACCAACCAGGAAGAGACGCTGGCCGCCCGCGAGAAGCAGAAGCTCATCAAGGAACGATTCCGGGCGTGGGTGTTCTGCGATGCGGAGCGTACCGAGCGCCTCGTGCGGATTTACAATGACAACTACAACAACCTGCGTCCCCGCCTCTTCGATGGTGCCCATCTCGACTTCCCCGGCATGAACCAGACCGTCCGGCTTCACTCGCACCAGAAGGACGCGATCTGGCGCGGCATGAGCGCCGGGAACACGTTGCTCGCCCAGGCCGTCGGTGCCGGCAAGACGTACACGATGGCGGCGACCGGCATGAAGATGAAGCAGGCCGGGCTCATCCAAAAGCCCATGTATGTCGTCCCGAACCACTTGCTGGAGCAATTCGGCCGGGAGTTCATGCACCTGTATCCCAACGCCAAGCTGCTCATTGCCGGGAAGGACGATCTGGCCCGCCAGCGCCGCAAACACCTGACCGCCAAGATTGCCAGCGGCGAGTGGGACGGTATCATCGTCACACACAGTTCGTTCGAGCGGATCGGCATGTCCCGCGACTATCAGGAGCAATTCCTCAACGAGCAGATTGCGGAATACCAGCAGCTCATCATTGACGGCGCGACCCGCGACGCGACGCGTGCCCATCGCAACCTCATCAAGAACATCGAGAAGCAGAAGGCGGCGAGAGAAGAGAAGCTCAAAGACTTGCTGGCCGAGGATAAGAAAGACGACGGGTTGGTGTTCGACGAATTGGGAGTCGATCATGTCTTCATCGACGAAGCCCAGTACTACAAGAACCTCGAAACGCCGACCAAGATGGAGCGGGTTGCCGGCATTCAGACCGGCGGGAGCGAACGGGCATTCGATGTGTACATGAAGGCCCGATTCCTGCACATGCGGCATCCCGGCCACGGCGTCATGTTCGCCACCGGCACACCGATCAGCAATACGATGGTCGAAATGTACACGATGCAGCGGTTCCTCGACCCCGAGGGACTGCGACAACGCGGGCTGGAACACTTCGACGCATGGGCGGCCACGTTCGGCGAAGTGATCGACACGATGGAAATCGCCCCAGACGGCGCTTCGCTGCGGCCACGCAGCCGATTTGCCAAGTTCACCAACCTTCCCGAGCTTCAGCAGATGTTCCGGGCCTTCGCCGATGTTCGGACGGCAGACATGATCGACCTGCCGCGCCCGCGGCTGGAAACCGGCAAAGCCATCGCAGTGGCCTGTCCGATGTCGCCTCAGCAACGCGAGCTTCAGGGGAAGCTGGTGGAACGCTACGAACGGATTCGTTCGCAGAAGGTTGATCCGCGTGTTGACAACGCGCTAGCCATCACGACGGATGGCCGCAAGCTGGCCATCGATGCTCGGATGCTGTCCGCTTCGGCACCCGATTTCCCCCAGTCGAAGGTCAACGCGTTGGTTGAGAACGCGCTTGCCATCTGGCAGCGAACGGCCGCGACCAGAGCCGCGCAGATGATCTTCTGCGACATGAGCGTCCACCCCACTGCCTGGGGCTATTCGGCCTACGACGACATGACGACGAAACTGGTCGCTCGTGGCATTCCGAAGGAGCAAATCGCCGCCATCGGCGAGGCCGATTCCGACGGTAAGAAGCAGTCGCTTTTAGAGCGGGTGCGGAACGGCCAGGTCCGCATCCAGCTCGGCAGCAC
>JANLUE010000595.1:0-2753 GCA_031363325.1 Gemmataceae bacterium | reverse complement strand
GAACAACAAGATCCGCGTCATCCAACGACGCGCCTACGGAATCCGAGATGAAGACTACCTCCGACTCAAAATCCTGACCTGCAACCTGCCAAAACTCTGAAAATCACCCACTAAAAAACCCGAAGACCCCTTTGTTGATTGGCTTGGGTACGCTGTTGTCCTGGGAACATCGTACTTTTCACGAAGAATCGCGGCTGATTCGACCACAACTGGATAAATGGGGCCACGGCCTCGACGATTTGCAACGCTGGACGGCCGAAGCGTCGCATCCGCGGTCCGCACGGTCGTCCACGAGCCGCCGTTCACTTGGCGGCCCAACGTGATCGTGTCGGTCTCCGGGTGCACGAGCGGGCCAGAAAGCCGCTCTCGGCTCCAGTGGTGAGTGACAACTCCCCAGGGGCCTCGAACTCTGGCGCCGCCAGACATTGGCAGTCGCCGGAGCAAACCGACTCGACGTGACTCTTCACCCCGACAGTGGGCAGAGCCGGGATTGAACCGGCGACCTAGCGATTTTCAGTCGCTCGCTCTACCAGCTGAGCTATCTGCCCGTCGAATCTTCTTTCTTACTGCCGGGTGGGCGAGAGTCAACTTGCCCTCCCGTCCACCCGGCTGCTCCCTGACTACTTCTTCTTCGAAAAATCACCGGCCTGGACGATGATCAGCTTCTTCGGGTCCAGCACTTTCCCGAACGCCTTCTGAATCTCGCCGGGGGTCAGCGTCTCGATCTTCTTTTCGAGGTCGGCCTGGTAGGTGAAGGTTCGGCCGACGAAGAGGCCGTTCGCCAGTTCCATCGCGATTCGCGAGTCCTCGGCCCGTTCGCCCTTGCGGGCGTCGAGGTACGCCTTCTTGCCGCCGTCCAACTCCTCCAGGCTCAGGCCGTCTTTCAGGAACTTGCCGACTTCTTCACCGATCAGGGCATCGACTTTTTCCATGTTCACCGGGTTCGTGATCGCGAACATCTGGAAGCCGGCCCGCTTGTCGATCGGGTCCGCGTTGAACCCCGACCCGACGCCGTACGACAACCCCTTCTCGCCGCGAATTCGGTTGCTCAGCCGGCTCGCCAGAGGGGCTTCTCCCAAGAGGAAGTTGCCGACCTTCATGGCCGCGTACTCCGGGTCGGCGTCGGTCATTCCAAACGTAGTCGCGGCCACGTAGACGGCGTTCGCCTTGTCCGGCGTGTTGATGACGATCGTCTCGCCTTTCTCGATCGCCTTGGCCGGCCGATCGACGCGCTTGTACGCGACCTCGGAATTCCAGTCGGCCAGCACGGGGCCGAGTTCGCCGGTCAAGACGGCCGGGTCGAAGTCGCCCACGGCCGTCAGCTCGCCGGCCTGAGCGCACAGCAACTTCGCGTACACTTCCTTGACCTGATTCACGGTCGCGAGGTTCACTCGCTCGATTTCTTCTTCGATCGTCGGCACGTAGCGAATGTTGTCCTTCGGGTAGTCGGCGAGCTTCCGCCGAAGGGCGTTGCCCGCGAGGGCCGTCGGTTCGGTCTTCCCGGCCGTCAGTTGTTCGAGCCGCTCTCGCTTGAGCACGTTGAACTCGGACTCCGGGAACGTCGGCGTGCGAAGCACCTCTCCGACAAGCTTCAGGGTCTCGGCCAGATTGGCCCGCTTCACCTTGATCGAAACGGACAGGACTCCCGGCTGGCCGCCGAAGCCAACACGCGCCCCGAGGCGATCGAAACTATCCGTAATCTGTTGACGCGTGTGCTTGGCCGAGCCGCGTGAAATCATCTCGGGAATCAATTCGGCGGCGGTCAGCCGACCGGCGAACGATTCTTCGTTGCCGTAGCGAAGGTTCAAGCGAATCTCGGACATCTCGCCGCGCGTCTTCTTTGTGAGGAACGCCGTCTTGATCGGTCCCAGCGTGCCGCGAATCACTCGCTTCTCGATGTTCTCCGGCGTCGGGTCGAAGCTCTCGCCCGCGGCGATGACCGCTCGACCCTTGTAGCCGTCGAGCAACTTGGCGACGTTGGGCGTCTCGGGAATGCTCGCCCGTTCGGCCTTGGCCGTCGGGTAGTAGGTGCCAACGGTTCGGTTGTTCCGCGTCAGGTACTTGGCGGCGACGCGATTCACGTCGGCGGCCGTCACCTTCTCGACCCGGTCGCGGTGCAGGAAGTACAGCCGCCAGTCGCCGGTGCCAGCCCACTCGCTGAGCTGAACGGCCAGGCGATCGCTCGAGGACAGAAGCTGTTCGTTCATCTTGGCGAAGCGCTGCTTCGAACGCAGCACTTCTTCGTCGCTGATGGGCGACTTCGCCAGCGATTCAACGGTCTCGACCAGGGCCGCGCGGGCCGGGTCCACGCCAGACGAGCCTTCCACGCGGGCCGTGATTTCAATCACCCCCGGATCGTGCCAGCCGAACGACGTGCCGCTGACGCTCGAGGCCTTCTTACCTTCGACGAGGGCCTTGTACAACCGACCGGCCGGCTCGCTCGTGAGACAATCTTCAAGCACCTGGACGGCCGCGAAGTCTTCATGCGAACCGGCGGGAACGTGGTAGATGGCCCCGGTCGCGCCGACCGAGCCGACGCGGCGAAGCACGACCTGGCGCTCGCCATCCTGGGCCGGTTCTTCGGTGTAGGTATTGTTCAGTTTGCGGTCGGGTCGCTTCAACGCACCGAAATACTTCGATACGTACTCGAGGGCTTTCTTCTCGTCGAACTTGCCCGCGACGACGAGCATCGCATTATCGACCTGGTAGAACTTGCGGTAAAAAGCCTGCAGATTGTCGATGGGCACCCGCTC
>JANLUE010000593.1:0-6244 GCA_031363325.1 Gemmataceae bacterium | reverse complement strand
GGCGAGACGGCCGATGGGAACCTCTTCATCGGAAACCCCGAGCCAAATGTGGCCAAGTCGAAACGGACAGCGGACACCCGCCACCGTGAACATTCGAGACGCCGAAGCGGGAGTCGGCTCGACGAATTCAATCGCGTCGGTCGGAAATGTGGACCAAACCGTGTCGCCGAACAGAGTCAGTGGTGCGCCGGTGTCGAGTATCGCCTTGACGACACGGCGATTTTGACGCGCGCCGCGATCGGGGTCGCGGCCAATCAACAGGTTGATTCGAATTCGCAACGCATCCCAAAATCGGACGCGTCCACTCTCCGCCTCAACGAATGAGTTGTGTTGGGGATCGCGGCCCCTGGAATCGGAACGAATTGG
This sequence comes from Gemmataceae bacterium, assembly GCA_031363325.1. Lineage (GTDB taxonomy): Bacteria > Planctomycetota > Planctomycetia > Gemmatales > Gemmataceae > SIAJ01. Next base: position 5,878 of record JANLUE010000593.1, on the reverse strand, counting down.
TTCTGGGTAAAGCCTGGGCACGCCAAGTCCTCACAAAATGCCGTAGCAAGTATCAACGAGGATGACTTGAAGCGGATGAACCTTGAGCTTCTTGGCGACCCTTCGACGAAGGAGTTTGGGGTTCTTGCCGCGGCCGACGACCTGTTCGTGATGGATCGCGATCACACCGGGATGATACACGTCGAAGATTCCATCTTCGAGTCCGTACCGGGCGTACCGTTCGTCCCGGAACCATTCCGCTTCTTCCGGCGGCAGTTTGTCCAGGAAGTACTCGCGATCCGTCTCCGAAGGTGGCGGCGTCTTGACCGGCGGCGGGACGTATTGAACGCGACGCGGCGCACGCTCCGACTTGGCTTTGGATTTCGCAGGCGTTTTTGGCATGGTTCGGCCTCGCGGAATTGGACTTCCCACCATTCAAGATACCGTACTTCTCGATGGTCCTCAAGCGGCGTGCGATTCTCAATACCCGCGCTGGGCGGAACGCCGTGCGAAATCCACCGAGTCGAAAGAGGCGGCGAATGCCGGCCACGGCGAACAGCTCCCGGCGATTTTGGCGAGCGCCGCGGCGAAAGGTTCATCCTCGAGCCTGAAGCCGCCGTCTGGTCGACCGTAGTACCGCGTCGCGGTTCGAGCGAGGCCGAGGTCGGAGCGACTGAAGCATTCAAGGGCGCGAAAACGCATGCGCTGTCGACCGAGAACTGTCGAAACACTACGGCCGAATGATGCCGAGCCGCTTCAACCGACTCCGCAGTGTGTTCGGATGTAGCCCCAGGATCTGGGCCGCCCCTTTGGCTCCCTCGATCACCCAACGGGTCTGTTGCAGGACGCTCTGGATGTGAGCGCGTTCGAGCGACTCGAGGTCGCCGGTCATGGTGCTCTCGACTTGCGCCGGCGTCGCGACGGCCGGCAGCATCGCTGGCTCGACTTCGAGGATGGGGCCGTCCGCCAGGATCACCGCCCGCTCGATCACGTTCTCCAACTCGCGGACGTTGCCCGGCCAGGGGTAGGCGATCAGGCGGGCCATCGTCTCCTGGCTCACGCCCTCGAAGCGTCGGCCGATCCGGGCCGAGAATTTCTTCAACAGAAAGTCCACCAACAACGGAACGTCCCCGGTCCGATCGCGCAATGGTGGCAGGTGAATTGGAAAGACGCTGAGCCGGTAGTACAGGTCCTCGCGAAATGTCTTGTCGCGGACCATCCTGGCCAGGTCGCGGTTGGTCGCGGCCACGACCCGCGCATCGACCTTCACCGGGTTCGTCCCCCCGACGCGATCGATTTCCTTTTCCTGGAGTGCCCGCAGCAATTTCGCCTGGACTTCGAGCGGCACTTCGCCGACTTCGTCGAGAAACAGTGTGCCGCCGTCGGCCAACTCGAATCGCCCCTGCCGACGAGCGGTCGCACCGGTGAACGCGCCCTTCTCGTGACCGAACAACTCGCTCTCAACGAGGCTGGCCGGCAGGGCCGCGCAGTTCACCTTGATCAACGGCTTGCCGCGCCGCTTGCTGGCCGCGTGCAAGGCCCGGGCGACGAGTTCCTTTCCCGTCCCGGTTTCGCCGGTCACGAGGACGGTCGTCTCGGTCGGGGCCACGCGAAGCACGTTCTCCAAAACACCGACGAGCGACGGACTGACGCCGACGATTTCCTCGAAGTTGTGCGTCGCCTTGATTTCTTCCTGAAGGTACAGGTTCTGTTGCCGAAGCCGGGCCTGCTCCTGCTCGGCCAACACGCGATCCGTGATGTCCACGAACATCGTCCGAGTGAAGGTCCCGCTCGGGTCGGGCCGCGACCACCACTGAATCCAGACCGGCTTGCCGTTGTCCTGGCGAGTGAGTTCGAGCACGACGCCGCTCGTGTCCGTGCCCTGGCCGATCGAGGCAAACGCTTCCCGAACTCGCCTTTGGGCTTCCGACGTCGGCGGCACGAGCGAGATGCCGATGAACCCGACCGCCTCTTCGGGCGAAATTCCCAGGATGCGCAAGGCGGTTCGATTCGCTCGAACGAACTTCGAATCGAGCCCCTCGTGGACGTAGGCGATCGGGGCTTCGTCGAACAAGTCGCGGAAACGTTCTTCGCTGTCGTGAAACTGTCGTTCGACTCGCAGGCGTTCGAGTTCAGCGGCCGCCCGAGCGGCGAAGATCTGAAACGTGAACAGCCGCCTTGGCTCGGCCGACATCGGCACCGCGTCGTAGACGGCCAGATGCCCGAGGACTCGACCATCGGCCGCCTTCAACGGCACGCCGAGGTAACTATCCACCCCTTCGTCTTTCGGGAACCGCGTTTCGACACCGGTCGGGAAATGACAGAGTTCGCCCCGCAAGACGGCTTCGCACGGGCTGCCGATCAGGTCCCATTCCGCGTTGGCGGCCGGCTCGAACCCGGTCACATGCGCCAACGTGCGAACGCGTGTGGCCGACGCGTCGAACTCGGCGACGAAGGCGTTCGGCACGCCGACCGCCCGGGTCAAATTGCGAACGAGGGACTGGAAGAACTCGACACCCGTCGCATGCGCCGTGCCGGCCACGAGGGCTCGCAGGGCGGCGACTTCGAGGTCGTCGTCCGGGGCATCGGGAATTGGCGAACGCGTGCTCACGTGTAACTCGAGGCGGCCAATCGCATCCGATTTGATGTGTACGAACTACGAACCAATGGAGATCGAACGATGTTGCTCGAAGATCAAGTCGCCTCGCCCAAGTCGCCGACGAATCGTCCGTGTCACGTGCCGGGGCTCCGGCTTCGCATCGTCGACGGGATCGCCCGATTCGGCACGGCGGCCATCTTGGCTCAAACGCTGTTCTTCAAGTTTACTTACGCTCCGGAAACGCAAGCGATCTTCGCGGAACGCGGCGGTCGACTGGCCGCGACGGCCGTCGGCCTCGCGGAATTGGTCGCGGCCCTCCTACTCGTGCTACCCCGGACGGCGGCCATCGGCTCTCTGCTCGCACTCGGTCTGATCGGTGGCGCGATCTTCACGCATCTGACCAGCCTGGGGATCGTCGTCGCGGACGACGGCGGCTTTCTGTTCGGCCTGGCCGTCACGATCGCAACGCTCGCGTCGATCGTCCTGGCGATCCGTTGGCGGCAACTTCCCTTCGTGCCGGAACGCTTTCGATAGAGAGGCTTGGCGATTTCATCTTGCCGTCGGGCTCCCGCTTCCCCGAACCGTCAGGACGATCACGCCCTCGCTCTGTTGGGGCACCGTCGACTTCTGACTTTCCAGAAATGTGTATCTCTCTCGGTCGCGAGTGGGTACTTACAAAGGGAACGGTGCCCCGGGGAATTCGAATGCCTTTGAACCAGGCGATGCCGATCGCGGCCCTCCGCAGGATTGCTGGACCGCCGCCGGACGCGCGGCCCGACGAGCAACTCCTGCGGTCGTACTGTGCCGATCGCGACGAAGCCGCTTTCGCCGCGATTGTCCGGCGCCACGGCGGGCTCGTTCTCGACGTTTGTCGCACCGCGCTTCGGAACGATGCGGACGCGGAGGATGCGTTTCAGGCCACGTTCGTCGCCCTGGCCACGCAGGCGCGTCGCGTTCGTTGCCCCGCCGCCCTGGCGGGATGGTTGCACGCCGTCGCCTGGCGCACGGCCGCAAAAGCCCGGCGGGCCCGCGACCGGCGCCGGACACGGGAGTCCCATGTACCGCCCCGATCGGACGAGCCGGCCGTCGATCCATCGTGGCGGGAAGTCCGCCGAGCGATCCACGAGGAAGTGAATCGGTTGCCGGACCGATATCGATCCGCAGTCATCCTGCACTATTTGGTTGGCCAGACGCAGGATGAAGTTGGTCGAGCGCTCGGCCTGTCGACGGCCGGGGCCAAGAAACGGCTTGAGCGTGGCCGGGCACTATTGCGGTCGGCGCTCGCCCGGCGCGGATTTGGGCCGACCGCCGTTCTCGCCACGGCGGCCATCTCGTTGCCCGCGCTTCAACCGGCTCTGGCCACGAACGCGGCCGAACTGGCCGTTCGATTCGTCATGAAACATGGGCCAATTCCCGCGGCGGTCCATTCACTCGTTATCAATGGAGTTCGACCGATGTCCGTCAAAGTCGCGTTCGGGGCTGCCCTGTTGCTGGGAGTCGCCACGACGGTCGGGTTGGGTGTCCTGAAGGGCGGGCCGTCCGATCAACCCGGAGGCCCCGACGTGACTAGGGCCCAGCTTTCCGAAGAGGTTCAAGACCCGAAGCGACCGTCGCGTTCGCCTGGGACCACGGACGGCGACGAGTCGCCAAAGAAGGTTCCGGTACCAGCAACGGCCCTCGACCGCTTCCGCGCTCTCGAGCCGGCCGAACGACTCAAATTCATCGTGAAACTCGCTGGAAACGACACACCGTTCGGGGCCGCGACGCGCGGCGATCTCGACGCGACCATCGTCGAACGCGGCTCGATCGACTCGGCCAACTCGGCCGACGTGATCTGCACGTTGAAGGCGCCCGACAAGGCGAGCGTCGTCGCCTCGACGATTAAGTGGGTCGTCGACGATGGCCGACTCGTCAAGAAGGGAGAACGCCTGGTGGTCCTGGACGACACCAAGGTCCGCGAACAATTGCAAGCGGCAACGGTGAAGACCAAACGAGCCGAGGCCACGATGATCGCGGCGCTGGAAAACATCCGGGCAATTCAGGCGGAGAACGATGTCACGGTCCGGCTGGCCGAGATCGACGTGAAACTGGCGGCCATCGACCTCGAAGACGTTGCCCCCGGCAAGAAGAAGCAAGTGCTCGAACTCAAGGTCGAGCAATCGAAGCTCAACCTCGAACGCACACGGGTCCGCGGCAAAGCGCAACTCACGAAAGCGGAAGCCGAATTGCGAGCGCAATCGGCCGAATTTGAACAAGAATCCCTGAGGCAAAAGGCCGTCGAGACTGAGTTGCTGCGGTGCACATTGATGGCCCCCGCCGACGGGCTCGTCGTGTTCAACGTCGCGCAGTCAAGTCGATTCGGCGGGGCCGGAGGAGTCGTCGCCGAAGGCGAGCCGGTCCGGGAGGGCCAAAAGCTTCTACGCGTGCTCAACCTGACTCAGTTGGTCATTGCGACCCGGGTGCCCGAAGCGGTGATCTCATCGGTTCGAACGGGTCAGATGGCCCAGGTTCGTGTCGATGCGTTCCCCGACCGATTGTTGCGTGGCAAAGTCACGCAGGTTTCGCCCGTCGCCGCAACGTCCGACTGGCGATCGGATATCAAGGTCTATCCGGTGACGATCGCGATCGAGGACGCGCCGGCCGGATTGAAGCCAAACATGTCGGGCGAAGTTCAGATCGCGACCGGCCGACGCGAGGCCGTCGTCCAAGTGCCACTCAAGGCGATCATCGCTGTGGGCCAGGATCGGATTTGCTTCGTCAAATCAGGTCAGGAATTGATCGAGCGGAAAGTCGTCACCGGCGCCAGCAATGGCCAATCGATCGAAATCAGGGAAGGTTTGAAGGAAGGCGAAGTTGTGGTGACCGACCCGCCGAGCATGAAGCTCGACGGCGCGAAAGGAAAACGGAATTGAACTCGTCGCCCGAAGTGTGTTGAGTGGAGATGAGGGGGATTGAACCCCTGACCTCTTGAATGCCATTCAAGCGCTCTCCCAGCTGAGCTACATCCCCAACGAAGTGTAATTTACGGCCCGTTCACCGGGGTGTCAATCCAGAGGTCGGTTTTCGGGGCTTTGTGGGATGGAGACGCGCGCGATCGCGCAAGTTCGCCCTTGATGAGTACTTTGCTAGACGCGACGGTCGCATGTCCGCACAATGAAGGAGCCAGGCCCCGCGTCGGGGCAACGACACTCCGGCGTGGATGAGCGCGTGAAATCGGCCTTCTGGAAGAACCTATCGCGTCGTCTTGTCCACCTCCTGAATCGGATTGCAAAGACACTTCTCGCGTTCTACCGGCGCTAC
>JANLUE010000590.1:0-1732 GCA_031363325.1 Gemmataceae bacterium | reverse complement strand
GCCAAGTGCAAACGATTCGTGCCGCCGACCGAACCGTCCGCGAACGACTACGACATTTCACCCGACGGGTCGGAGCTCTGTTTCGTCAGCGATTCCGCCAAGGAATACGGGACCGATTTCAACAGCGACCTCTACACCGTGAAGCTCGATGGTTCCGGCGAGGGCGAGGCGAAGAACCTGACTTCGGACAATGCCGCGGCCGACACGAGCCCGGCCTACAGCCCCGATGGCAAGTCGATCGCCTTCCTCCGCCAAACGACCAAGTACTTCTACGGCGATCGTCAGCGGCTCATGCTGCTCGATCGCGCGGCCGGAATGGTGAAGGAACTCTCCGACAAGTTCGACCGCAGTTGCCTGAGCCCCAAGTGGCTCGGCGACAGCAAGCGGATCGCCGTCGAGGCCGAGGACGCTGGCTATCACCGCATCTTTTTCTTCGGGCTCAACGGCGGCAAGCCGTTCGGCGAATCGACGCTCGTCACCGAACGATCGATCGATTTCGCCAGGGAAAAACGAGTCGGCGTGTTCCTACAATCGACGTTCGATCGACCCCCGGGGGTCTTCATGCACGGCCCCGGCGTGAAGGACCCCGTCGCGATCGAACATTTCAACGACGCCGTCACGTCGCAATGGAAGCTCGGCAAGGTCGAAAATCAAACCTTCAAGGGCGCGAACGACAAGCCGGTGCAACATTGGATCGTCTACCCGCCGGACTTCGACCCCAAGAAGAAGTGGCCGCTCGTGCAATTCGTGCACGGCGGGCCGCACAACGGCATCATGAGTGACTTCAGCTTTCGCTGGAACCTGCACCTGTGGGCCGCCCGGGGCTGGGTAATCGGCTGCGTGAACTTCCACGGCTCGAGCGGCTTCGGGGCCGAGTTTACCGATTCGATCACGGCCGACCTCGGCAACAAGCCGCTCGTCGACATTCAGAAATCGACGGACTGGTTCGAGCAACAACCGTGGATCGACAAGGACCGAATCGCCACGGCCGGCGCGAGCTACGGCGGCTACATGATGGCCTGGCTGAACGGCCACACCGATCGCTTCAAGGCGATGGTCTGCCACGCCGGCGTCTACGACTGGCACGCGATGATGTCCTCGGACATCGTGAAGGGCCGCGATCGTTCGCTCGGTGCGTTCCCCTGGGGCGACCTCGAAAAGGTCGACAAGCAATCGGCCCAGCGCTTCGCCGCGAACTTCAAAACGCCGACACTCGTGTTGCACGGCGAGAAGGATTACCGCGTGCCGGTGGCCCAGGGCTTCGCGTACTACAACACGCTGCGGCAGAAGGGCGTGCCGACCCGGCTCGTCTACTTCCCGGACGAGAACCACTGGATCCTGAAGCCACAGAACTCGCTCGTGTGGCACCGCGAAGTGTTCGCCTGGCTGGAGAAGTACGTGGGCCACGGTCCAACGAAATAGCTTGGGCTCGGTTATGTTTGTGATTGGGCGTTCGTCGTTTACGACGGTTGCTGCTTGCATTCCGTATCCGCGATCGGTTACCCTTGACCAATCTCCAGGGAATCGGGGGGGCCGTCGATGCACACTCGATGCTGCTACGTTCTTTCATTGGTCGCCGCGTTCGCGGGAATCGCTCGTGCCGACACGAAGCTGACCGACGACGATCGCAAGTTTTTGGCGGCGGCCCTCAAGTCCACGTTCTTCGACCCGAAGGGCGCGGAGCGGGTTGTGATCGAATGGGAAGTCGGGTCGGACGGGCCGGCCCGCGCCG
>JANLUE010000577.1:0-2306 GCA_031363325.1 Gemmataceae bacterium | reverse complement strand
CAAGTTCCCCGGCAAGAAGCCGCGGGCGATGCCGGCGACCAAGGGGGAACATTGCAGCGCGTTCGCCGCGACCGGGCCCGCGACGGCCGATGGCAAGATCGTGTTCGGCCACATCACCATGTTCGGTCTCTACCCGGCTCGCTTCTACAACGTGTGGCTCGACGTGAAGCCCGTGAAGGGCCATCGCGTCCTGATGCAGTCGTATCCCGGCGGCATCCAGAGCGGCATGGACTATTACCTGAACGACGCGGGCCTGATCGTTTCCGAGACGACCATCAATCAGACTCGCTTCAATGCGAATGGCCAACCGCTCGCGAGTCGTATTCGCAAAGCGCTGCAATACGGCGAGTCGATCGACGATGTTGTGAAGATCCTTTCGGAGCTTAACAACGGCTTGTACACGAACGAATGGCTGCTCGCCGATACAAAGACGAACGAGATCGCCATGTTCGAGCTGGGTACGAAGGCCACGAAGTTGTGGCGTTCGTCGAAGGACGAATGGTTCGGCGGGACGGCCGGCTTCTACTGGGGCTGCAATAACGCGAAGGACTTGCAAGTTCGACTCGAAACGATTTCGGACGTCAAGGATCGCCCGCACGCGTTCACGTGGAGCCCGAGCAACCGCGACAAGAAATGGTTGAATCTGTACGCGGCCCACAAAGGTAAGATCACGGCCGAGACGGGGCAGATGTTCTTTTCGACCCCGCCCCTCTGTGCCTCGTCGTCGCTCGATGCCAAGGTCACGTCAACGGCGCTCGCGAAGGAACTGAAGACGCTCGCGATCTTTGGCCCGCCGATCGGCGGCACCTGGCCGATCAAAGACGAGGAGCGCTCCGAGTATCCCGAGATTGTGCCGCTCGTTCCGAACGATTGGACCACGCTTCATCCCGCTGTGCCGCGAGCGAGCGAATCCGCGAAGGTCGCCGACTGGCCGGACAAGGTCGAAGGGTTCCGTTCGTTCGAAAGTCGGCTCCCCGACGAGATGCCCTCGACGAAGCCGGCCTGGCACGGCACGCTGTTGCCGAAGTCCGACGACGATCTCTGGCTGACGCTCGGCTTCGCGGCCTACGAGCGACTCGTGGCCGTCGAACAGACGTGGAAGGCGGCAAACGACAAGGGGGAACTGTCGGCCGACGAGAAGGAACGACTTGCCATCGACTTGAACCAAATCTATCTGGCGTTGCGGAAGCCCTCTTTCAAGAAATGGGAAGGAGTGCCGGAAGGCGACCCGAACCGCGATCGCTTCGTTGCCGAACAAACCGCCCGGGGGGTCGCGATCTTGCAGCGGCTGCATCGCGAAGTTGGTACCGAGAAGTTCGCCGACGGCATGGACGAGTTCGGCCTGGAACACGCGGGCCAGACGGTCGCGGCCGTCGACTTCGCGCGCTTCGTCGAATCAAAGTGGAAGATCAAGGTGGGTGTCAACTTGCCGAAGTGGGTGGACGAAGCGGCCGTCGGGCCGAAGTTCACAATTCGCTCGTGGGTGAGCGACCAGGAACATTCGGTGATCGTGTACGGCACGACGGCCGACGTGGTGGCGAACCGCGAGACGGCCGAGAGTTTGCAACGCGCCATCGCCAAGCAGGGTACGAACATCATCGTGCCAGTTGTTTCGGACACCGCCGCTCTCAATTCGGCGACTCATATCACGGGGCGACACGTGCTCCTGATCGGTGGTCCGTCGACGAACAAACTCGCGGCCAAGTGGCAGAAGTCGTTTCCCGTGACATTCGGCCCCGGTTCGGTGAAGGTGCGTGACGACTGGTACTCGCACCCCGGCACGGCCGTCCTGGCCGCCGGCCCGAACCCCCTGAGTGGCGAATTCTCGGCGGTCGCAATCGTGGGCTTGAGCGCCGAATCGACCCAGTTCGCGCCGGCGTTCCTGCGCAATGGCCGCGTGAAAGGAAACGTCGTCGTGTTGCCGAACGGGGCGAAGGCGAGGAGCCATCTTTATCGATCTCGACGCTGGCAATCAGGCGGTGTCACCTCGTGGTGCCGACTGCGAATTGCCGTCCAGTGAAAACCCGTCCTTCAGGGCGTCACCGGATTTGATGTTGGAATGAGATTCAGTGGAAATGTTGGTTTCGTTTCGTTCGAGTTGTGGCATTGGAGTAGAGGACAAGTTCTCAACCTGTCTGAAGCGATTCGAAGCGTCTCGTGCGTTGGAGACGCTCTCTGCGGTTCCGGACAGGTTGAAAACCTGTACCACGGGACGGATTCGGTGGGCCGGGTTTCCGGCCGGAGAAGCGTCGGGGGCCGGCCATGTCTTCCACGTCCATCATCGTGCGGTCGATCGCCGAGAAGCG
>JANLUE010000540.1:0-1491 GCA_031363325.1 Gemmataceae bacterium | reverse complement strand
CCCACCTCTCCGAGTCCCGCGATGAATGAGCCGTGCACGTTCATCGGGCTTGTCCTCACGGCGGCCGTGATTGCGGGAATGGTCTATCTGGTCGCGCGCGCGATGCGAGGGTCAGTTCCAAAGGAACCCAACCATCGGTTCAAGTACTGTCCTCAATGCGATTGGGCCGTCCGGCCGAGCGATCGTGACTGCGGGGACTGCAAGCTCGCCCTCGACGGGGCGTTGGCGCTTTGACTGGAGAAAGTTCGGATCGCCCGCGCCGAAGTGCGCCATCTGCGCGAACTCGGTGAACTCGACAACGAAACCGCCAATCTCGTTCTCGACCGACTGGAGACGCAACGGGATCGTTTGGTCCAGGTTTCGACGCGACCCTCGGTGCCACCGCCGTTGCCGACTCGCGACCTGCCCCGGCCGTCGATGGTCCCGACGCTCCAGCCGATCGTCCTTCCGGACGCGTCCAACGCCTCGGACTCGCCCGCAAGTCCGACTGAAGAAACACCCCGCCCAACTCGCCCACCGATCCCATCGCGACGTTCCCTGGCCGATGTGTTCGGCCAGTTCATGCACGAACGCAACATCCTGTGGGGCGAGCTGGCCGGCGGGTTGCTGATCGTCGGTTGTTCGATCGCACTGGTCCTTTCGCTGTGGCGGACGCTCGAAGTTCTGCCGTACTTTCCGATCCTTCTGTTCGGTTTGATCACGGCCGCCGTGTTCGGGGCCGGCCAGTACACGCTCCACCACTGGAAACTGACCGGCACGAGTCGCGGGCTCCTGGTCATCGCTCTCTTGCTCACGCCGTTGAATTTGCTCTTGCTCGCCGACCCCGGCCGGCACGGCAGTTCCGACGCGATCGACGCCGTAGTGAAAATCGTGGCCACCCTGGTATTCCTCGGCTTGGTCCGGACGGCCGGGCGCGACCTGGTGGGGTCGGATATTCTGCCTGGGCGAATACCGCGACGCTGGTTGCTAGCGCTCGCAATCGTCGGGGCGCCCGCGTGCCAGATGATCCCGGCCCTGGCCGACGTCGGTCCGTTGAGCTTCGTTCCCGTGTGGCTGCCGCTCGTCTTCTATGCCGTGTCGGCCGGCCTCGCGGTTCACGGTTTGGGCCGTCATTCGACGCGCGAGCCGATCGCTGAACGGACCGGCTCGGGGCTCTTGATGTTCGTCGCCCTCGGGCTCTTTGCGTTGTTCGCATCGTGGGGGTTCGTGTTGATTCGGGCCGGCGAATTGGTCGCGACATTTCAGCGAATCTCGCCCGCCGCCGTGGTCGCGTCGGTTCAAGTCCTGTCGGCCGGCCTGGTGGTTCAGCGGCGCGTGCGCGAGCCGGTCGGGCTCAAGTTGATGGGCACGGTCGCCGTACTTTCGGCCGCGTTGATCATGGTCGGCAGTCTGTACCTGGCCTGGCCGGCCGCGCCGACGCTGCTCGCCTCGTCGGCCCTCGCGGGCGGCGTGCTGTACTGGGTCGCGCATCGCGATCGCTTGCCGTGGCTG
>JANLUE010000826.1:0-6159 GCA_031363325.1 Gemmataceae bacterium | reverse complement strand
CCTTTGCTGGAATTCCCTTAATCCATTCCTGGACCGGGATCCCCTTCATCCGCTCTTCCATCGACATGCCGATGGTTCGGAGTTCGGGCGGCATGTTCAGAATCACTTCTTCGAGCGTCTCGTACATTTTCTCGGCCATGTGATTCACCTCAAATTGCGGTCGATCGTGGAAACGGACGATTTGTTGCACCACGAACGACATCAAGTTTTCGTATTGTCCACGCAACTCACGAGTCAACGATCCGGTTTGCTGCAAGAACGGATGACTGAACATGGTGAGGACTGGCTCATTGACGCCGGCCAACGGATCGGTTTCGATCAAGTAGGCGGTGAAGAGGCCGCCAGTAATTCGGTGGACTCCCGTCTCTTCTTCGTGCCGAGCACAGCCCAGCGCCTCGAGTTCCGCATCGAACGCGGCTGTCGCTTTCGGCGCGAGGACAATCATTGTGATGTCCGCGGCGACGATCTCCTCTTTGGTCTGTGCGACGAACAAATGGGCACAGGAGAGGAACCGATTCAAGTCGCCGCGTTCGAGCGCGTCCAACGGACTCTTGAACTCGATCAGCGTGTACGCGTTCAACCGTCGCGTTACGACCGACAAGCCACGGTACGCGAATTCCGGGATCGCGGCCGCAAGACGCCGAACCAATACCACGTCGATGCGGAGCGGCATTCGCGCGACCGACACTTCGTCGCGAACTTCGCACGAATCGCGCAGACACCATTCCAAAAGCCCAACGAGCAACGGGTGCCACCACGTCCGCCGTTTGCCGGGCGCGTCCGATGTTTCAGTCTCAGGGACCGAACCCATGCCGCCATTCTAATCGCTCGATCCGACGAAGGGAACTACATCTCGACCGTCGCCATCTCGTCGGCGCGAAACTGGCTCAGCACAACGGTGATGTTGTCTTTGCCACCGCCCTCGTTGGCCGACGCGACCAGTTTCCGAACCATCGCCTTCGAGCCGTCCTCGCGATTGCGAGCGAGCGCCTTCTCGATTTCGTCGTCGGTCACGTGGCGATTCAAGCCATCGGAACAAAGCAGTAATGCATCGCCCGGTTCGAGGTGCAATCGATGAACGTCTGGGTGCAACGAATCGGCGGTCGAGTTGATGCAGTTCCACAGCACGTGGTTCCAGCGGGAGTGTTCGGCCTCCTCGGGGGTCCAGACGCCATCGTCCACGAGCTTCTGGGCCATCGTGTGGTCGCGGGTCACGCGCTTGAGCTTGCCGCCGCGGAACAAATAGCAGCGACTATCGCCCGCGTGGATCACGTAGGCACGCGGCCACAACACATAGGCCATTGTGAGGGTCGTTCCCATGCGATCGCGGCCCGGCTCGACGGCGGCCGCCGCTTCGACGGCCGACTTGCACAACATCAGCCCCGCCTTCAATTCCTCAACGAGGTCGTCTTCCCGCGATTCGTGCAAACGAAAAAACCAATGCATCGTGTTGAGCACGTATTTCGCGAGCGTTTCGATCACCAAGCTGCTCGCGCGTCGGCCTCCGGCGTGCCCACCCATGCCGTCGGCGACGACCAACAATTTGCCCGGCAAGCCCGAGAACAACTTCACGTGATCGCCGGCCGGGACGCTCGTATCGATCACGGAAACGCTCTTGATCAGGTCGGCAATCAAGAACTGGTCCTCATTCGTTTCCCGGACTTTGCCGGTATCGGTGAGGCCGGCACAATCGGCGGAAACGTGCATGAACAACTCCTCGAAATCGAATTTGGAACAAATTATGCAACTGGCGTACCGCGAGATGAAGAAATGGTGAGAGGGTTTTCAGTTGCTTTCGCTCGCCGTCCGAACACAATTCCCTCGTACCGCTCTCCTCGCCGTCAATTTTCCATCCGAGAGACCCACAAAATGTCCCGACCGCTATCGCGGACGGCCCTGTTGGCCGTCGCCTGCGCTGGAATTCTCGTCGGCCGATCCGTCGGCCAGGACGCGCCGGACAAGGCCGCCATCGAACTCGATTCGAAGATCATCGCGGAGGCCCAGAAAACTTCCGAGATCATGAAGAACCTCGGCCACCTCAGCGACGTGATCGGCCCACGCCTCACGGGGTCGGCCAACCTCAAGCGGGCCAACGATTGGACCGCCGAGGTGATGAAGAGTTACGGCCTCACCAACGTTCATCTCGAACCCTGGGAAATCCCCGTCGGTTGGGAACGCGGCACGGCCACGATGAAAATCGTCGATCCCGATAATGGCCGCAGCCTGACGGTCTGCGCCGCCGGCTGGAGCCCGGGAACGAAGGGCAAGCTCACCTCGGACGTGATCGTGATTCAAGCCCGCACCAAGGCGGACCTCGAGAAGTACAAGGGTAAATTGAAAGACGCCGTGATCCTCCGCGGCGAACCGTCCCGCGTCGCGCCGATCACCGATCTGAGTTACGGACCCGGTAGCGGCGGCAAGAAGAACCCGGATGCCAAAAAGACGGACGAGGCGAAGAAGGACGAAGCGAAAAAAGACGAAGCCAAGAAGGATCCGAATTTTCCGAACATCGGCGGTGCGAAGGGGGGCATTCCAAACTTCCAGGAAATGTTGGCCTTCCGCCGCGAACTCTCCGAGTTCCTGAAGTCCGAAGGAGCGGCCGTCGTGTTGTCCGACTCCGGCAAGCCGCACAACTTGCTCGTCACCACGGGCGGCTGGCGCAACGAGCCCAAGGGAACGGATCGCGGCAACGCGGGCGACCCGATGGCTTCGCTGTTCGTGGCTCACGAACACTATGCGTTGCTCTACCGTCTCGCAACTCGGCCCCAGCCGGCCAAGACGAAAGTCGAAGTCGAAATCACCAACAAGTTCATCCCGGGACCAATCACCGTCTACAACACGGTCGGCGAGATCCCCGGCGAGAAGGCCGACGAGTTCGTGGTCGTTGGCGCGCACCTCGATTCGTGGGACCTCGCCCAGGGGACGACCGACAACGGGACCGGAAGCTGCATCGTCCTCGAGACGGCCCGCCTCATCATGAAATCCGGCATCAAGCCCAAGCGAACGATTCGGTTCGTGCTGTTCACAGGCGAGGAGCAAGGCCTGCATGGGTCGAAGCAATACGTCATCCGCCACAAGGACGAAATGCCGAAGACCTCGGTCGCGCTCGTTCACGATACCGGCACCGGCAAAGTGTTAGGCTTCGGGCTGCAGGGTCGCGAAGTGATCAAGCCAATCATGGAGCGCGAACTCATTTCGCTCAAGAACGTCGGCGGGTTCACGGGCGTGACTCTTCGCGGCATGGGCGGCACCGATCACTTGTCGTTCGAGCAAGCGGGCGTCCCAGGCTTCGCCTGCGATCAGGACATGGACGAATATCGGCTGACCCACCACACGCAATCGGATACGTTCGACAAGGCCAAGGAACCGAACTTGATCCAGGGGGCCCAGGTGATGGCCGTCACCGCGATGCGGGTCGCGAACTTGCCGGACCTGCTGCCCCGCGACAAGCCGAAGGGCAACAACCCGAAACGCGGCGAGCGCGATCCGAACCGCAAAGACGGCGAGGAAAGGAAAGAGGAGAAGAAGGAACCGTTGACGATCGCCCCGCGCGTCGTCCAACGTTAGGAGGACGGCCGAACGCGCTCGCGTCAGGCGGCGGAATCGACTGGAACTGGATTGCGATTGGGAGCGGGATTGCGAGTCGGAAGAGGAGCCACGATTTCGAGTGCGAGTGCGAGAAGGATCGGAACGAAGCGATCTGGATTCAAGCGTACTCTAAATCGTGGCTCCTTTACTTACTCGTAGTCCCGCTCCCAATTGCATTCCGGATCCAGTCGATTCCGAACTCACAGCCCCTTCCCGAAATGAGAAGGAGGGGCTACGATCCATTAGCCTCACATCGGAGCTTCACCGTGACCCTCGCGCTCCGCTTTGCCGCGTTCCTGCTCCTCGCTTTTCCAATCGTCGCGAGTTCGGCACCGACGGCTCTCGAGATCAAGAAAGCCATCGAAGACCTAAGCAGTCCCCGGTTCGCCGTGCGCGAGAAGGCGTCGAAACTCCTTTGGGAAGCGGGTTCGGCGGCCGAACCGGCGTTGCGTCAAGCGGCCGCGGGGGCCGATCAGGAAGCGGCCAATCGGGCCAAGGTCATCCTCGAAAAGTTCGACTGGGGCTTGTATCCCGACACGCCGGCCGAGTTGGTCAAGCTGATCGACCAGTTCAAGAACGGCGAGCCAAACGTTCGCCAGGAAGCGATCGGCGAGTTGATGCGGCTGAAGCCGCCGCCCTTCTCGACGCTCCGCAAAGTCATCGCCCACGAAGACAACGATGATGCCCGCCAGGAAATGTACAACCGCATGTCCTTCACCGCTCGCCAAGCGGTGCCAGAACTCCTGGTCGCGGGCAAGTACGATCAAGCCGACGAACTCCTTGAGATTTGCCTCGCGCCCAAAGTCGATTCGGCGATGAAGGATTACGCGACGTTGCACTACCTGCGTGGCACTGTGCCGGCCGCGATCGAGCGAATGGACGCGTTGCGAAAGTCGGGCGGGGTGCCGGAGAAATTGAAGGCGAACGAAGCGCTCGTGTATCTGCACCGCGTTCGCAAGGATTGGCCGGCCGCCCGCAAGGCCGCCGAGGAATCGAAGAACCCCTATCTCATTGACGCGATCGCCTGGGAGTCGGACGACTGGAAGGCGCTCGCGGAAAAGGACCCCGAGGTCGGCGGCGACCGCGAAGATCGGGGGCAACGGGCCGCGTACTATCGCCTCGCGGGCAATCGGGCCAAGCACGAGGAAATGATCGAAGAACTTCGCAAGGAGTTGACGGCCGTCGAAGGCGATGACGGCGCGGCCGTGAATCTGGCCGACGCGCTCGTGAAGAACGGCAAAGGGGCCGAGGCGATCGCGATTCTGCGCGATCGGAGTCGACGCGGCACGGCGGCCACGGTCTTCGACTACCTGTGCGCCCAGATGAACTACAAGGCGGCCTTCACGCTCGCCGATCAGGCCCTGAAGAACCTGGCCAAGGAAGAAGACACCGAGATCGAACGCGAGATGTTGAACATCGCCCGCGGTCGGGCGCTCGCCGGGCTCGGCGATCGCGACGCGGCGACGCAGGTGTTTCGCGGCGTGCTCGATTCGGCGCTGATGGGCGAACGCCGCAACAACTGCCTCGAACTCGTCAAGTCGCTCATGCGCGGTAGCCTGCGTGATTTGGCCGGCGAATGTGCGGCCAAGTCGATCGCGACCATGCCAAAGGCCGGCCGTGGGTTCGGCTTCGAGATTCAGTTCTTCGAGCCGTTGTTCGACGAGCGCCGGCACGCGGCCCAGGCCTGGTGGCTGGCGCTCCGAGCCGAAAAGAAAGACGCCGACGCGACCGCGATCATGCGACAAGTATTCGACTTCGCGGACGGCAAAGCCGACCGCGCGAAGGTCGACGCCCTGGCCGCTTCGCTCAAGAAATGGGCCGAGACGCCGTCGATTCGCGATGGCACGTCCAGCACGATCGACTTCACGCCGGACCCATCGCCGTATCTCGCCGCGTTCGCGACCGCCGAGGCGTATCGGACCATCGGCGCCAACGACAAAGCGGAAGAGTTCTACAAGAAGTCGGTCGCCGACAAGCGTGCGGAACTCGTGCCCGTCGGCGGAGACGAAGACGACATCCTCGATCAGGCATCGACGTACGAGTTTCGCTTGCGTTACGCCGACTTCCTCTTTGACACGAAGCGCTACAAGGACGCGGCCGCGATGTACGCGCGGGCCTATGAACTGAATCCCCCGTACCCCCTGGCGTTGATCCTGCGCGGGCATGCGCTCATCAAGGCCGGCGACGCCAAGGAAGGGAACCGCCTGATCGACATCGGCCACTGGGTGCCGCTCGGCAACGAAGCGAATCGCGCCCGCCTGAGCGAAGACTTGAACAAGCGCGGCTTCGACGCCGACTCGCAACGCGAGACGCGGCTCGTGATGGAATCGGGCTGGTTCCAGAGTTATCACGTTGGCAACACCTATCTCCGCGTGGCTCGGCAACTCGTCCGCAAGAAAGACTTCGCGACCGCCGCCCGCTACTACGAGAAGGACGTAATCAGTCTGATGCGGACGGGTGCGTACTTCATCGAGCCGCGTGGCAACCTGACGATCCCAGAACTCGCCCGAATGTATCGGGCGCGAGCCCTCCTCGCCGAAGGCAAGGTCGACGAGGCGATGGCCGAGGCGC
>JANLUE010000821.1:0-5935 GCA_031363325.1 Gemmataceae bacterium | reverse complement strand
CATCACGCCATCAAGGTCGTCTTGGCCCGCGCATGTTTCCATTCGCTCAATCAGCGGTTCGATGTCCGTTCGCAGCAGGGAGACGATTCGCTCGTCGAGTTCGAGGCAAGGGTCTGTTGCGGTCATGGGGTTCTCCGGGTTCGGGATGAGGGCGAAGGGCGAATCGTTTACGATCGGGTGCCGTTGACGGCCTCGTACCGTTCCATGGCCGCTTTGGCGCGTCGATCGACCTTGGCGAGGTCGCGGGCCGCGACTTGGCGGTCGGCGTCCTGCTGTTGCGTCAGGGCCACGAACGACGCCCATCGCACGGCCCAGGAGCGGCAGGTCAGGCGCTCGCGGGATCCGCGAATCGAGGGGAAGAGGTAGTGCGGGCCGTCCGCCACGAGCCGACAGCCACGAGTCGCCCATCGCTGTAGCTGGGACGCGTCGAGCCGACGGCCGGCGAAAGTCGTCTTTCTGTTTCGACTTCTCAAGCTAACGGAGAACTTCTGGGCACCGCTGTTCGGGATCGATTCGCTTAAGGCTTTCAAGACGCACCGACCGGTTCTTCCCCGCGACTGGATATTCGGCGTATTCTTTGCGGTTGCTTATGCGGTGGCGCTTTCAATCGTTTGGCTGTGAGAACCCTCGGCCTCTTTGCCCAGGCGATCACGTCTTCCACGGAATCGAACACCGGCCGGCCGAGTTCACGCATCTCTTCGACTTCGAGATCGGACCCGCGGCTTTCACCGGGCAATCGAAGTAGCGCGTCGCACCGTCGCACTTCGACAAGCGACATTCCGTACCAATCCTCAATGATCGTCCCTCGCGGCAGAACCTCGGGGATAGCGCCTGACCCGTCGTAGACTTGGCCCATGAAACAGGTCAGGTGCGGAACGTGAACGGGAATCCCGGCCTTCAATAGCCGTATCCCGGCATCACAAGCCTGCCGAAGGTTCTCACGGAGATCGCCCCGCGAAATCGGGCCAGCGACGTAAACGAGCAGGTTCTTCATTTCCGCACCCTTCTACACCGAGCGTAGGCCGGGATCAAGCGAAAAAGCGATGTCAGTTACTCCCTTCAGCCCCCAATGAATTCTATAGTGCCGACCCAAATCCCAAATCCCTGCCCCTTCGCGAAGCGTCGGGCGATCTTCGCCGACCTTCTCTGGGAGATGTCGCTCGCCCGGTGCAGTCCCGCGCCGAACGCGTCGTCCGGGCACGGCACGCCTGAACAAGTCGAGCGGGTCATTCGCGAGGGGATCAAGAAAGGGTGGACCGACTGAACGACTGTGGGCCGACCCGAGTGCAGCGGGTCGGCCCTCAGTTGTGGCCGACCTTGTGCAGAGGGCGGCCTTGGAAACGTAGAAACGGTCGTAATGCGAAGTCGTCGGGGAATCCAACGCTCGCGGGTCATGATAGCGAGCGGAAGGATCCGCGCGCCGGCCGGGGGTGCCGACCGACGCGAGGATGGATCGTCACTTTTTGCGTGGCCGCCGAGGGCCGACCTTCGGTTTCTTAGGTCGGGACTCTTTCACGACCTTAGAGCCAAGCGTGTCACCGCTCCAGGTAAACTTGCATGCGAGGAACACTGAGCATCGCCACTTCAGACGGATCGCCGCGAGGATCCAGCCAAGCCAGATCCAAAAGCCTGCGTCATTGCCAGGGACGGGAAATATCGGATTCATGAGCGCACCTCGATCCTTGGGCCCTTGACGGACGAGAAGCGAAGGTGGACACTCATCGTGTCCAGGACCCTGGACGCTTCGATGATCGCAGGGGCTTCGTACTGCGGTCATCCAGCCCGCGGAGAGGAGCGACAACTCCTCTCCCGGGCCTCTTCAGTTCCAAACTTGGCCGCCTTCAAGGTGGCCGTCTCGTCACTTCCCAAGTTCTTGTCGGTCACACCTCCACTTCTGGCAAAGTCGCTCAAAAGCGTTTTACTTCGCTCGCGGGTCGCAAGTGCCGGCCGCTCGGCCGCGCGATCGTACCGCCTACAAACGGCTCTTTCCGGGCGGGTCGCGTGGCCGCGTCCGAGCGTACCAAAGTGCCCGGCATGCGTGCTTGCTTGGCGTCTCGCCGGGATCGCGACCGGGAATTAAATCCCGATACGGCCGGGCCGAACTACAACAGCGCGCGGCCGGTCCGCGTGTTTCAAGGGAGGCTCACATGGCTCGAAATCGAACGGGGTGGATCGTCGGCGGGATCGCGGCCGGGCTTCTATTGCCCGCCGGCGGGTCGCTCGCGACCTGGGCCG
Source organism: Gemmataceae bacterium (assembly GCA_031363325.1). GTDB lineage: Bacteria > Planctomycetota > Planctomycetia > Gemmatales > Gemmataceae > SIAJ01. Next base: position 3,700 of record JANLUE010000821.1, on the reverse strand, counting down.
TGACGCGTCACAGGGTTCGGGACGCTGAGCGGAGGGCGAATCGCGGCCGAGGGGCCAACCGTGTTGGATGTGGTCGGCCAACTGATGGGCGGCTCGAAGGTCGACGTGCCGCCGATCGCCGACAGGAAGGAACCGGTCAAGTTGCTCACCCCGGCCGAGTTGGATCGATCGGAGACGGCCCGCCTGAAGGACAAGGAAGCCGAGTTCGCGGCCTTGCCCGCCGACGAGCGCCGAGCGGTCGAGATCATTCGTGATGTGATCGCCACGCCGGGCAAGTTTGACCGACTCGACATCGACGTGATGGCCGCCGTTCGAAAGCTCGCCCGGAAGCGGATGAGCTTCTTCCACATCGGCCACTTGCTTCAGACGTTTCGGCCGATCGCCTTGGCCAACGGGGCAGGGCCGCTCGCCGACCGGTTGAGGCTCGAGGACGACGAGCGTGAGTATTTCTACCTGTTCCTGGGCCTACGTTCGTCGAGCGAGGCCGCCGCGATCCGGGAAGTCTTCGACCGGGCCCTACGGGTCGGCAAGTCGAAGTTGCGAGAGGATGAGCGGGTGATGGTTCAGGAATGGCATCCGCTCACGCGCGCAGTACCCGACTGAACCTACCACCGGTGGAAACCCCCGCTGTCGTTGACTCGCCGGACGAATGCGATTGGCTCGCCAGCGGGATCGTCGATGTAGAGCTCAGGTGCGGGGTTTTCGAGGGCGGCCAGCAGGTCAGGCCCCGATCGGCCCAGTTCCTTTGTGACTACTGCTGTGACCACTTGGCGGCGCTGCAGATGGCTCGTCACCTCTCGGCCGGCCCCGGCCGCGTTGGCGTTCTTGATCGCGTTCACGACGAACTCGCCAGCCGAGGCAAGAGCCGCTTGTTCGGCGACTCGGATGCGGCGGTCGGCGAGCTCGCGCACCACGTCGGCGGCCGCGCGCAAGGCCTTCGCTTCCGACTCGGCCTGGGCGACGGCTTGTTTGGCTTCCGCCAGGCGGAGCGTCAGGCCGCGAGGCTCTCGGCTGTTCGCGAGTTGCGCGACGAGTTCTTGTGCGGCCACGACCGCTCGATCCGCTTCGGCCGTGAGTCGGTCCGCTTCGATGAGTTCAGCCCGGAACTCCGTCACCTGCGCGTCGCCGGCGTGCGGGGCCAGCTTCGACCGGATCAGGCCGGCTAGCTCAACATCCTTCTCTTCGAGCCGAACGGCAATCCGCGTGCGGCCTTCCGTTCGCTTTTCCTTGATGAACATTTCGATTCCTTTATGAGTTCAGGCGGGCGAGAATCTCGTCATCGATGCTTTGAACTTCAATCGTCATCCGGCCAAGGGAGTGAACTCTCTCCCGGAGCGTTCGGCCGGCCGTGCCGAGTTCGGGCGGGACTTCGCCACTCCGGAACGCCTCGGCTAATTCCCGACCGACGGCACTCGGGCCGGGTTCCTCAGCGGCCGACCGCGTTCGCTTGGCCAGCCGCTCGAGCAGCTCGGCCACCACGTCGAAGTCGATGCGATCCCGTTCGGATTTGCTCGCGGCCCGACGGGCTTCGACCAGCTTGGCCGCGAGGCCCTCGGCTGGAGCGTCGCCCGATTGGAGGCGGGTGAACTCGGCCTCGGCGTTCGTCCGGCTTCGCATCGCCTCGTCGGCTTGCCGGCGAGCCATACGAACCTCCACGTCGAGGGCGTCGGCTTTCGCCGTGAGCGTCGGGTCGGCCGCGGCGAGGCATTTGGCCCGGAGCACGTCGGCGAGTTCGGGTTCGGCGTCGAGCACAATGATCGCGGTCGGCGGCCCGCTGGCCGTCAGCCAGGCGGAACCGCTCGCGTTTTCGATGGAAATCCTCATGCTTCCTCGGACGGCTCAGGAGTAGAACGCCCCGGCGGTTCGCCTCAGAACCGCGAGCGGTCGGCCGGTTGGGTCGTCGATGAACAATTCACTCGCGTTCGTCGAGCTGATGGCGCCATGAAATTCAGGGCCGAGCGGGCCGAGTTCTTCTTCCATCGCCCGTTTCACTTCGAGTGCCCGCATGGCCGGCGTAATGACTCGCGTCATTGGGTTGCCGTTGGCCTTCGCGCACGCCGCGTTGATGAAGTCGGCACATGCCCGGAGCGAGGAACTTTCCGCGTCCGCCGCGACCTTGGCGGCGAGCCCCTGAACCGTGGCGGCCGCCGCACCAATTGCCTTCGCGTCCGCCTCGGCCACGGCGACGGCCCGATGGGCTTCGGCCAGTCTCATCGTTAGCCCGGCGGGCTCGCGACTGCGCTCGAGCTTGGCGAGATGTTCCCGCGCAACCGCCAGGTCGCGGTCGGCCTGGGCGGCGAGCCGGGTGGCTTCGAGGGATTCGGCGGCCATGTCCTTGGCCAGCGAGGAGAGATCCGGCGACGGCGTCGACACGGCGGCGAGACGGTCGAGAAGATCTCCGTCGGTCACATCGAGTCGGACGGCGTTTCGCCAGCCTCCGCCGACTGGTTGTTTGCGAATTTGCACTGCTTGTCTCCGTAGTGGGGGCGAGGGTTTTCGATTGTTTCAGGCGAGTAGTTGACCGGCCGCGATCGCCTTGTCGCTCGCGGACATGCGGTTGAATTCGACGCGATCGATGGACGCGGCCGGCCGGTGCCGGGGATCGGCGACGAGCGCTTCGAGTTCGCTCCGGGCCCGATCGAGCACGGCGGCGACCTCGGCCGCGAGCCGGGGCGGTGCCGTCGGCTTGCCCGCGACTTCGGCCGCGGCGTGGATCGCGTCGGTCAGGGCCTTCGCGGCCAGGACGATCGCGGGCGGGGCGTTGCTTGGGAGCGAAATCATTCGGCTTCCTCTGTAGGGGCGAGCGGGGGCGAACTTGAATCACTGAATCTTGCCCCCCGTGCCGATCGCAGGATCCTGCTTGAGCAGCCGCAGGGCCTGCGTCGGCTCGGCGAAGATGCCCACGCCCAGGCGGAACAGGTTGTACCGGGCCTGCTCGACGCCCCGGCGGAACTCGTAGGGCTGTTGCCAGCGGGAATGCTCCGTGTTCCGGCTCACCGTCGTTGAACACGTCCCGGCCACGTTCCAGGTGACCTGCTGAATGGCCCCGTCGGGATCGACCGCCAGAACATAGGGGTAGGTCTTTGATTCCCTCTCGCGGCGATTGAAATCATCCGCCGCTTCGAGGTAGTACTTCGCGGCCGTCTCGCACTCGTCGCCATTGTTGGCCAGGTTCTTGGGAATCCACTTGCCCGCCTCGACATCGCAGCGGGACGCGAATTGAATTCCTTCTTGCTTGATGACCTTGATTGGCCCCGGTCCACCAACGTCGCGATCCTTCCAGAAACGGACGACCTGATTCGTGACGGGGTCGCGAACGTAGATCGACGTGAGCAAGACAATCTCGGCCGGCCCGTATTCGCCCGGCCGGACGGTGATTCCGCCAAACCCGAACGGCAACGTCACTGGCAGATCGACGCGGCCAATGTTCACCCGGTAGACCGGGGCCTCGAAGATCACCAACCCGCGCGCCGAGTCGACCGAGAATCTCCAGGTGACCCGCGCGTCCGCCTCCGTGTTGCCCGTGTTCCCCGCCGCGAACGCGAGGGCGAGTTGGCCGTTGGTGTGAACGCCGTAAACCTTCGGCGGATCGGCGTAGAGCTTGCGATTTTCGTCGCGGCCGCCGCCGACGGCCATCGGCAACGGCACGATTTGCCGATAGGACTTGAAGTCCGGGGGAACTTCGCCCAGCGACGCGAAA
>JANLUE010000461.1:0-5632 GCA_031363325.1 Gemmataceae bacterium | reverse complement strand
GACGTAGTATTCGTCGATCAGACGCTCGCCGCAGGCGACGGCTTCCGGGCCACGGTCTTCCCAGCCGTGCTGGTAATACCCAATTGCCGCGACACGATCGCCAGCTTTGCGGCGCACGAGGTCGCCGGCCGCGAGCCAATGGCGCGAACCGGCGTGGCGCTCGGCCGCCCGGCGATAGCGTTCGTGGCCGCGATCGACTTCGCCGACGCGGAGCAACAGGTCGCCGGCCAACTCGTACAGTTCGAGGCATTCGAACAATCGCAACGCCTCGTCGATGTCGCCGGCCTTCTCGAAGTTGGTCGCGGCGGCTTGAAAGTCCTTCAGCTTGTCCCGGTAGAGGATCGCGGCGTCGCGGAAGTGCCCGCCCGAGGCCAGCACGTTCGCGGCGGAGCGAACGTCGCGCAGGAGGACGCCGTACAGGTAGGCCGCCCGGCGGAAGTCGCCACGCTCGGCGGCTTCGCGGGCGAGCCGGCGATACTCGTTCGCGAGCGCGAGCCAGATGTCGCCGCCCCCGAGCCACGTGGACCCGGGGCCGGTTCCACCCAGGAGGTCGCGGATTGAGAAACGCGTGTCGCGATCGGCCAGTCGGCTCCCGGTATCGATTCGGGCGGTCTGGTCCGGGTCGGGCACCGCGATGGGAGCTCGACGGAGCCCGGACTCCACGTTCCCCGATTGCAATTGCCGAAGCACTTCGCGAAGCGCCGCCTCCTGTTCGCCGAAGATTTTCTCCGTTAGGCGTGGCACTTTCTCAATCGCGCCGCGCACCAGATTGGCGCCGGCCCGAGCCAGCCCTTGCGACCCAAACGCCCGGCCAAGCGTGGTCAACGCCCGACCGACGCCGAGCGACATGGCCGCCGAAATCGCTCGCAAGCCCGAGCCCTTGGCCGGCCGAGCATCCTCCGGGACGGGGTCATCCGAGCCCGCCCCCGGCAGCGGCGACGTGCCTTCGGGCGATCCGCCGGCCAATGTTTCGATGACCGCGGCGGGCGGGCTGGGGCGTTCAATCGCTGTTAGGCGGTCGGCGAGCGCTGGTGGGGTCGGAAATGACTTCCACTCGGCTCGGCGAACCTCCGTCGCGAGCCAGGCGGTTGGCGGCAGAGGCGCGTTCGGGTCGAAGGCGAGGAAGCGGCCACCGGGCAAGGCGACGAGGCCGCGCTCGCGGGTCAGGCCGACGATTTCGTCCGGCAGCAGCGCGGGCACGAGGACAGCGTCGACCGGCACATAGAACTCGCCGCCAAGTCGGCGGAGCCGAATGCCGGGCAACGTGAATTCATTCGAGACGACGACGAAGCCATCGGCCGTCGCGTAGACGGCGAATGGCCCGGTGCTTCGTGCGGCCACGGCGACCAGTGCGTGCGTATCGCCCCCCGGGACCAGCACGGCAACGGCCGGGGCCCGGGTCGCGATTCGCTTGAGCCGCACGGGCACGCGCATGTTCAATTCTCCAGTTGGCGGGCGATGGCCGCGCCGATTCGATCGCTGGCGTCCGGCGTGCTGGCTACACCGGTGAGCGCGATGTCACCCCAATAGACGTTCGGGGGCATCCAGGCGGCCACCTTGCCACGCCGAACCAGAAACGAGACGACAGTTTCGCCGGCCGGCGTCGTCAGGAGAACCTGGCCGAAATGATCGAACACGGCCAACAAGCGCGTACCAGCGATCGATTCACCCGCGACGAATCGGCCCGGATCGTAGTCGAACGTCGTGGGCAGGCGTTCGCACGACTTCTGAACCGGCCGGATACCTTGCTGATCGAGCGTGTGACCGAGTCGCCCAGTTTCCAGCGTGAACCGATGCCGCGCACTTCCCACATCGATCGCCAGCGTGAACGGAGATTCGATCAGTGTGAGGCGCACGCTATTGTGCAGCCGGGCCGCACCGGTCGTCGCCAGAATCGGAGCGGACGTCGATGTGTCCGTGACGCGAACCTCCCAGCGGGCGTGGCGAAAGGCCATGCGACTGCCGGTCGGCGAGAGCGCGTACAGGCCGGCCGAATCGACCGTGTGGCCGTGCCGAATGATGTGGCCCTTCGGTCCCCGGCAGAGCATCAGCGACATTCGCTGTTTCTCACGCAGGCAAAGCGCGAGCACGTTGCCAGCCAGTTGGGCCGAGTGAATCGTGTCGCGAGCGAGGATCGGCTCGCCATCGCTGAGCGGCACGAATCGATCCCACGGCGTGTCGGCCCCAGCGAGCCGCAGCGAATGTTCCTCCTGCGTCAGCTTGACCCGAGCGTTCGGCGACCAGACGTCATGCGGTGCCGACCCCTTCGGCGACTTGTGCCAGGCGTTACGTGCGCGAACGGCCTCGGGGCCGGCATTTTGAGCGTCGGCAAAGAATCGCGCGTCCGTCGTGAGGTCCAGGGCGGCACCCGGAATTTGCGCATCGCCACGAGGTCGGAGGATGACGCAGTTCAATTCTGGATTCACAAACCAATCCACGTGGGAATTGGCTGAGCGCGCGAAGAAAGCATGACAGCGGAGTCGCCGCGATTTGAAGTCGTAATGCGCGGCCACGAATGCACTGAAGCTGGCCACGGCGGACAAACATTGAAGTCGACCGCATAGCACGACGCCGTTGTTGACTCCCAGCACAGCCTCCACGCCTTTGAGAAGGAAGCCCCCGTAGATCGCCCGCGGAAAAACTTCGACCGTATTGTCTTCGACTCGAATTGCATGGGGCACGCCGTTCTGGGCGACCGCGACGCACCAGTCGCCTTCCGCCGAGAAGCCGAGACGCACCGGCACGCCGAGCAAGCCGGGTCGAAATGGAAACGGAATCGGCTCGACATCGCCCGTCCACCCCGCTGGACTGACGATCGCCGGTCGATCCGAAGTTGGCCGTGTAACCGGTTCGGGCACGCGCACAGCTTCGGCCGCTTCGAGGTCGACGCGAAACGAGCGAATCGACAACGGGCCGGCCACGCCCCATTCACCAAGTTCGGCGTGACCCCGAGCATCGACGGTCAGGTAGAACAGGCGGTCGGCCGGGCCCTTCAAATTACAGGCTTCGGACACGGGACGTTCGCCCATGGCGCGCGGATGCGTGAGCAGGACGATCTCGCGCGGGAGAGTTGCGTCTTCAGCAAGGACCGTCCGAATGGCCGCGGCCGGGTGTTCGGTCAAATCGCTCGCTTGCAACAATGTCGCGGTCAGGTCGGGCGTCGTCTGTCCATCGGCCGAGGCTTCATTCGTGTTGACGATCCGGATCGGGCCGGCCTTCTTGCGGTCCTTGCCGAGCATCGCCAGAGCCGCCCCGGCGAGTCCGAGCCGAACGCCGCCCCAGGTGCGAACACCCTGATCGAGCACCAATACGCGCTCGGGTCGTTGCCTCGTGTGCGGCTCCTCGCGGTCGAAGTACAGCAACTCGCGTTCGGCGAATCGGCGCACGAAGTCGTCGGGATCGAGTGCGAACTGGCTCGGCAGCAGGCGGTCCGGGTCGCCGCGCGTGGAGACATCGGAATACCCGCCCTGGGGAACTTCGGACCGCTGACGTTTGCGCGGCGGCAACGTGAGCGCCGCATCGAACGCGGGCACGAGCGAGGCCGCCCCAACGAGGCGCGGATCCGACCGAGCCAAATCGATCAGGCTCGTCACGCGCTGCGCGACGCTTTCGACGGGCTCAGCCAGTTGCTCGCCCGCCGTGGTTGGAGCGCAGCCGTGCTGGAACCAGTGTGCGAACGAATCGGGATCTCGAAACGGGGTGCTCTGAGCGACCAGTTTTAGCAAGGTATTCGGATCGATCGGCAATTCATGCGTCGCAAGTTGGGACAGGTCACTGGGAAACAATCGGCATCGTGTGAGTGCCAATTTAACGTCGCGAAATGAAACTGTGGAGACCGCGCCGGGTACCGATCGGCAAAGTTCAGAGATCAGTAGGCCGGTATTTCGCGCGAGCGATTCTGTTCCATGAGCAGCCCGATAAACGCCTCGGACACGGTCAAACGAAGCGCAGTACTCCAACTCCCTCATCCACATTGGCTTCCGAAACTCGTGGAGCAGCATGAGAACATAGCTGAACGGTGGCACGCTTGGCCCCGCGAAAACGCCTTCAAGAAGTGCCTCCACTTCGTCAGAAAGAGCGAACGTGGCCGAGCTATCAAAGACCAAAGCGTCGCCAGATTGCGACCAGCGCACATAGCCCAGGTACATGCTGTAAGCGGACGAAATGCGGAGATACTCGACCGCGGGGTCGATCTTGCTCACGTCTCACCCCCGATCATCGCGAGCCGCAGGCCGGCTCGAGTGAGGGGCTCGAAGGCCGAGGTCGGCACGATATCCGCGCCATTTGGGCCGAAGACAACGAGTTCATGTTCGGCCGCCTGGACGGCGGCGTGGATCAATTGGGCCGGCAGGTCCGGGTCCGGCCGAAAGCCGATCGGCACAAGCAACGTGTCGCCCCAGTAGCGCGTGGCCGAGGGGACGAATGGCAGCGACTTGCCACGTAGCAACACTCGAATTCCAGTGATCGCCCCGCGAACCGACCGGAGTTCGGCCGTCGTGGCGCTGTCGGACCAATTCCGCAAATCGGCGATTTCACACGCGAGTGCGGTGACGGCTTGATGCACGGAACTACGCGCGATCGACAAACGCATGGGATCGGTCCGCGAAGTTGGCGGCGATATCGGCTCGATTCGGTCCGGCACGACGAGCCCGGCCAGAGGTCGAGCATCACCCTGGGGTGGTCGGTCCGAGGCAGGCACGCGCCGACCAAATCGAAACCAGTGTCCATCCCGCGTTGTGAACAGCTCGACATCGGGAACCGGCAACAGGCAGCGAATCACATCCGCGTGACTGGCCGCCCAGCGAACCCAGGCGATCGCGCCCTCGCGAACGATCAACACGTCCGGCCGATCGCGCACCGGGGCGAGCGCATCGAGCCGATGCTCGGGCACGCGGGCCGCGACGACGGCCAACCAGGGATCGAGCGTGCCAACGGTCATAGCTTCTCCAACAACTTCGACACGCGACCCGCGAGGTGCGTTCGCGCCGTCGCGTCCGCGACCCAGGCGGTCCGGTCGGCCAGGTCCTGGAGCCGCTCCCGCAATCGAGCCGCTTCGACGAGACGAAGGCCGGTCGTCAGGTCGCGCTCGGCGGAGTTGAGTTCGAGTGCCAACGCTTCGGGATCGACGTGTTCGGCCCGGGCCGCGCGCGGGTGGGCGGCGCTTGAGGGTGGCGCTTGTTCCAGGATTCCCGCCACGAGCGCCCCGAGGGGGCCAATCTGCTCGGCCCGATCCCAGACGTGCCGCAAGACCCAGAGGTCGGTCGGGTCGGCCTCCGTGCGACCCGACATCACGGCCGACGCCGCGACGAGTTTCAGCACCTTGACGGCCCGGCGATCGGACAGGGCGACCCCGAGATCTCGGACCTTGGTGACGGCGCTCGCGTAGGTTTCGAGCACATTGTCCAAACGAACCGAGGTCGTCTGTCGGGCGAGCGCCCGCAGGTCGTCGGCCGTCGGCGCATCGTCCGACGTGGCTTGAACGGTACCGTCCCGCTCGAGCGCCCAGCCGGCGGAGAGAAGTGCGGGCAACCGGTGCGTCGGCAGGGAATCCACCTTCACGCGCAACAGGAAGCGATCGAACAGGGCCTGGAGGGCATCGTCTTCCGGCAGGTGGTTCGACGCGGCGAAGGCA
>JANLUE010000443.1:0-4677 GCA_031363325.1 Gemmataceae bacterium | reverse complement strand
CAGCGGTCCTCGCGAGGCCGGGGTCGGGGAGAGGGCGGGTCGTATCCTCCGCGTAACGCAATCAGTCATCGCTTCACGACTCGTTCGTCCATTTGTCAACAAACCACTGGGGCGACTCCCATGCGCACGCTCGCCGCATTCTTGTTAATGGCCGGTCTCGCGTCGGCGGAGACGAAAGTTCCCGCCGCGACCAAACCGACCGAGCCGATGGCCAGGGGCTTCAGCGCTGCTCGGGCGGCCGAGTACATCGATGGCGTGAGCGTCGACTGGACGCGGCAACGCGAATGTGCCACGTGCCACACCAACGTGCCGTACATGCTCGCCCGGCCGAAGATCGCCGGCGGCGACCCGGAGCCGATGAAGGAAGTCCGCGAGTTCCTCGAAGCCCGCGTCAAATCGTGGGAGACCGAGAAGCCGAAGGCGGACTACGATGTCGTCGCGACGGCTTTCGCCCTGGCCGCCAACGACGCGATGACCACGAAGAAATTACACTCCGCCACCAAGGCGGCGCTCGACAAAATGTGGACCGTCCAGCAGTCCGACGGTTCGTGGAAGTGGCCCGATTGCGATTGGCCGCCGCTCGAGCACGATCAGTTCTATGGCGTGGCGTTCGTCGCGATCGCAATGGCGCTCGCACCCGACAACTACGCCGACACACCAGCGGCCAAGGCGGGGCTCGACAAACTGCGCAAGTACATCAAGGCGAACCCGAACGACGAACTGCACCATCGCCTGTCGCTCGCCTGGGCCGGCACCAAGGTGGCCGATCTGATCTCGACGGCTGACGCCAAGAAGGCCCTCGACGAACTTCGAAAGTTGCAACTGCCCGATGGCGGCTGGAACACGCCGGCCCTCGGGCCGTACCCCATGAAGCGCGACAACAAAACGCCGAACCCCCAAGACGTGAGCGATGGTTACGGGACGGGCTTCGCCATCTGGATCCTACGCCAGACGGGCACCCCGGCCAATGACCCGGCACTTCAGAAAGGTATCGCCTGGCTGAAGGCGAACCAACGTGAGTCCGGTCGATGGTTCACGGCCTCGGTCGGCGGGAGCAAGGCTCACTACCTGACGAACGTCGGGAGCGCCTTCGCCGTGTTGGCACTCGATTCGTGCGGCGAGAAGTTGAAGGCGGACTAGTGTTCTGTCCAGACTAAATCTTCGGGTAGGTTTGCAGGGAATTCGCGGTTTCGCCCTGTAAGGCCAAGTTTGTGAACCCGAAAATTTAGTCTGGACAGAACACTAGTGTCTTGTCACACCTTAATAGTTGGGTTGGGATAGCGCCGTTTGACGTTAATGGCAGGCTAAATCCATGACTCCAACCCAACAATTAAGGTGTGACACAGCACTAGATCATTCCGACCCAAAGGGCCCGCCATGGGGCGGGCGTTTTGCCCAGTGTTAGGCGGCCAAGGGCGCTCTCACACTTAACAATCGGAAACGAATCGTGTTGCGAAACCTCACTGCGTTTCTGTTGCTCGCCGCCAGCTCCGTGCTGGCGGCCGACAAGCCCGTGCGCGTTCTCGTCTGGGACGAGCAACAGCCCGAGCAACGCAAGGGCTACAAGGGCGGCCACCTTGGCGATGCGATCGCGGCGTACCTCGGCCAGCAAGCCGGCGTCACGGTGAAGTCCGTCAATCTCGGCGATGCCGATCAGGGGCTCTCGACCGAGGCGCTCGATGCGACCGACGTGATCGTCTGGTGGGGCCATGTGAAACACGACCGGGTCGAGGCCAAACGCGTTCAGGCCGTCGTCGAACGGGTGAAGGCCGGCAAGCTCGGCCTGATCGCACTCCATTCCGCACACTTCGCGCGGCCGTTCATGGAACTGATGAACGAACGGGCCAAGGCCGACGCCCTGCTCGTGGTCCCGGCCGCCGAGCGAGCGATGGCCAAGTTCGAGTTCATCCCGCCGAAGCCAGGCTACATTCCCAAGCCCGACGATCCACTCACGCCGAGCGTCGAAAAGGTCGGCGACGTGTGGAAGTTGAAATTGCCGGTGTGCGTGTTCCCGAGCTGGCGGGCCGACGGCAAGCCGAGCCACGTCCGAACCTTGTTGCCCAATCACCCAATTGCCGCCGGCCTGCCGAAGTCCTGGGACATTCCGCAAACCGAAATGTACTCCGACCCGTTCCACGTCCCAAAGCCGGACGCCATCGTCTTCGAGGAGAAGTGGGACCTGGGCGAGTCGTTCCGGAGTGGCTGCGTTTGGAAAGTGGGAACCGGCGGCGTGTTTTACTTCCGCCCCGGCCACGAGACTTACCCGGTTTACCTCCAGGACGAAAACCTCCGGGTGATCTTGAACGCGGCCCAATGGCTGGGGACGAAGCCGTTCGCGAAGTGAAAACTGGCCTAGCCCCCGAAGCCTTCCCAGGGTATCAGCCCACGACACTGATTGGGAGGGATTCCGATGCTGCGATGGATCGCGTTCGCGGGTGGTGCGGCCTTGTTGAGCGGGGCCGCGTGGTACTTCGGCCGACCGGAGCTGCTGGTCGTGCCGTCCTCGGTCCCCATTTCGAGTCCGGCCCGCGAAACAGCCAAGCCAGACGCTCCACGCGACTTGCCGCCACTCCAGGTGATCGAAGTGATCGACCTATCGCGCGCCTACGAGCCCGCCCCCGAGCCCAGCGAATCGTCGCAGCAGACCATCGACCCGGCGTCGTACGTCGAGTTCGGCAAGGCACCGGCGCGGATGCCTTATGCGGCCCGGACGAGCGGGGGATTGGTTGGGTGCATCGATCGAACGATTCGGATTTTCGAGCTGCGATCGGGACTCAGCCAATTGCTCAAGGAAAGTCCAGAACTACGTAAAGCTCGTGAAGAGTTTCACCGCTTCTGGATGAACAACCAGCCGAGCGTGCTGACCTACGAGCGACTCAACGGCGCGATCGGTCCGTGATCGGCTTTGCCATTCACCTTAGGGCCGCTCGCAGGCGCTGCGCCGCGAGGGCGGGTTCGTCGGCCGCACAGATCGCCGCGCCCACGGCCACGCGCTTCGCACCGGCGGAAACGGCTTCGCCAATTGTGGTTTCGTTGATGCCGCCGATCGCGAAAGTCGGCAAGGTCGTGAGTTCGCTCGCCGCTCGGATGAACTCCACGCCGGCCAAACTGGCGAAGTCTTTCGTGGTCGAAGCGAACGTCGGGCCGACGCCAATGTAGCTCGCGCCATCGAGTACCGCCTGCCGAACTTGCTCCCCGTTGTGCGTACTCACGCCGATCAACGGACCGGGGCCAAGCACGCGCCGGGCGTCCTTCACGCTCAGGTCGTCCTGGCCGAGATGGACGCCGTCGGCCTCCACAAGCCGCGCGATATCGGGGCGATCGTTGACGACGAACAGCGTGCGCGACTCGCGGGTCCAGCGGCGAACGTCGCGGGCCCGGCCGATCAGGTCGCGGTCCGAGAGGCCCTTTTCGCGAAGCTGAAAGATGTCCGCCCCGCCGCTGGCCGCTTCGCGAATGGTCCAGTCGAGCGCGGCCGTGCAAGCGGAGCCACTGATCAACACGTACAGTCTGGCGTTGTGCAATCGGTCGCGGGCGGCGTTGCCAATTTGCAAAACGCGTTCGATCGTGTAGGTCCGATAGCGGATCGCCTCGAAGCCGGCCCCCAGGTCCGGGCCGAGCAACTTGCCAAATTCCTCCAGGCTCCGCAACGATTCCTGGAGTCGCTTCAAGTTGACGGTCGCGACCTCGACCGGCGAGCGGCGAATCATTTCACTCCCGGCCGTGATCGATGTCCCCACGTCGCCGAGCGTGTCACGCGATTCAGAAAGTACGTCCGCCGGCACTCGACCGAGTACGGTCACCAGATCGTGCCGGGCCGACTTCACTTCTTGAGTCAGGATCGCGTCGTCGAGCACGAAGCGACAGTAATCGTCGAGCACGCGAAGCGCCTCGCGGGCCCGGTTGGCGTTCGCGTCGAAGGCCCGGGCGGCCGACACGTACTCGGTCGGGTCGCGGAGGTCGAGCGGCTCGTCGAGGGGAATGATCGGCAACTCGGCCGCGCGGATGAGTTCCGCAATACGAACCCCACCCAAGCGCAAGGGTTCGCGAAGCGGCTCGACGGCCTGAATCAAGCCGAGCAGAAGGAACTCGCCGGTCACGGTCGATTCGGCCCGCTCGCCGGCCACGTCGCGCGCGCCAGTCAGGACGGGCGGAAAATCGAACGCCAGGGCCGAATGCGCTTCGAGCAATTGGCGAATCGACTCCAGTTGCCCGCCGGCTTCGATGAGCACCCGCGCGGCTCGACCCTCGTCGTCCGCGATGAGGGCGAGCGTTAGATGAATCGCGTTCAGCGGCCCGCCGCCGGCCCGCTCGCGCGCGGCGGCGAGGGCACGTTCGACGGCGGGACTCAGGTCATCGAGCATGGGGGATATCTTAAACTGAAATTGGATTGAGGTCTGGCTTTGCAACGCATTTCGGTTTCATAACGCAAAGCGCTCGGATGCGACGGTCTGTCCTCACGTCAAACTGACATGGTCAGGACGCCCAGGGAGAAGTTAAGGAGTTGTGATTTCAGGTTCATCCGAGATCGCGTAGGTAGCTGTCTAATCTACGAAACCGGCGTTTTCCGGTCGGGGTGATTTTGGTATGGTCGCGGGGATGGAGGCGATCGAATCGCTGCGTCAGGATGTGCGCGAGGGGCGGATCGGGGCCGAACGGCTGCTCGATTTGCTCGCG
>JANLUE010000427.1:0-3102 GCA_031363325.1 Gemmataceae bacterium | reverse complement strand
GCGGCGCAGTTGCGGATCGATCCCGTCACTTGCTTCCTCGCGCGGCGCAGTTGCGGGGGCGGCGGTCGCCCGCGCGACGAAGCGAACGATCGGGTACAGGTACCCGGCCGCGATAATCACGAACGCGACGGCCGATCCGCCAAAGCGAACGGCCTGCGACAAATCGGGGACGGCCCACAAGGCGATCAGGCCGGCCGCGGCGAGCGAGCCCACGAGCACGCCGACCAGATCGACCGTTTGCCAGTGCGATGTCGAGCCACGTTGTTTCTCGGCCTCCCAACGCTGCGATTCCGGGACGAACAGGCGGATCAGGAACGTGAGTAGCGCCGGCACGGCCCCGCACAACATCAGGATTCGCCAACCTTCACTTCCGACCAACCAGTCGGCCGTCTCGGCACCCAGCCCGACTCGAAGCATCAACGAATGCAGATCGGTAATTATGTCCGCCAGGATCAAGCCGAGGACGGCGATGATCATGTACCCGAAATTGGCGGCCGCCCCGATCAGACCGGCCATGAACGCCCGCGAACGATCGGGCCAGACTTCCATTACAAGCGCCACGCCCAGCGACCACTCGCCACCCATGCCGAGCGACGCCACGAATCGCAAGGCCGCGACCTGCCAGGCTTCCGAAGCGAGGCCGCACGCGCCGCTGAACAACGCATAGGTCAGCACGCTGAGAGTCATCGCGCGAACTCGGCCGATCCGGTCGCCGAGCCAACCAAAGAGTACGCCCCCCGTCGCCGCCCCGACGAGAAACCCAGCCGTGATGATCGCGATCCAGCGGCCGATTTCGATCTTGTCCGTGGTGCCGAGCAACTCGCGAAGCGCCGGCATGGCGACGAGCGGGAACAGGCCCATCTCGAGCCCATCGAACATCCAGCCGAGGAGTGCGGCGGTCAGGACCATGTACCGGCCGCGCGGGGGAGAGGTCATGAGATGCGCGTGGGTGGGAGGGCGTTGTTGAGAATACGCGGGGCGGGTGCGGATGGCTTGCGGGGAGCGGAGCGATGCTATGACGAATTGTGGAGGCTCGCATGCCGATTCACGACTGGACCCGAGTGACGGCCGGCACCTGGCACGATTTCCACGTTGCCTGGACGGTCGAATTGCGGAACGCAGTCAACGGCGGGATATTGACAGACGCATTTTATTCCCAGGTCGAACGCGTCGAACCCGAGACGACGCGCCGAGTCGTCGTGGTCCGTCGCTCGACGGACAACGCGATAGCGGCAGAGATCGAAATACTCGCGCCAGGCGACGCGGCTGAAATTTCCGTTGCCATTTCAGCCACTTCTGGGCCGCGGAAGGTCGCGCACATCGAGCCGACGGCGGTCGGCCGGCCGCTCATCGACATGCCGCTCTTCCTGACGCCCGATGCGCACGTGAATGTGCCTTTGGAACCGACGTATCAGGCCGCGTTTCGTGGCGTGCCGCGCCGGTGGCGTGACGTGTTGGTTGCTTGAGAGTCGGTCTTCACACTGGAATCCGCGGAAAGTCGAACTTGCCGCCGGGCCACCAATCGGTGCGTAGGAATTGCAACTCGTGTCGGGCGTGGTCGTCGTCGGCTCGGGCGGCCAGGGTGCCGAGTTGTTCGTCGCGGAAGTCCGCGATGCCGACGCCCGTTCGTATGTCCTCGAAGCGCCGCACCTGGATACTCCCCGGCACGAGGCCGATCGAGCCGGCCACTTCGAGCACGCGGCGGTCGCCGGACAACGCCCCCCGACGGGCCTGGCTCTCACGGCCACGTGGTTCGGTCACCTCCAACAATTCACCATCGAGGTCGAACCGATACATCACGAGTCGAAACGCGTGCGGTTCGACATTGATGAGCAACACTTGCATTCGCTCGAGATCGGTGCCGGTCACCCAGGCGGATTCGGTCGTTAGGCGATAGAGATAGTCCGGGTCGCGGCTCGTGCCGAAGGACACGCGCTCGCCGAGGGCCTGACGAAGTTCGGTGCGGGCCTCGCGACTCGTGGCGGTCCCGCCGACGAGGAGCCGAATCGGGGCCGGCAACCGCAGCAACTGCCTGTAATCATCGCCCGTCCAGCCGAGCGAGACCCAACGGAGATCGAGCAATTCAATCTGCGCTTGGATCTGCTCCGGGAGCTCGACTTCGTAGAGATAGGCGAGCGAAGCATCGATCTTGAAGCGCAACTTCCGCACGCCATCGAACGCAATCATGTTTGTTAGGCTGCGGCCGCTGACGAGCGGGTGCATCAGGGTCAAGTCGCTCACGAGTCGATCGGCGAGTGGGTCGGGGGGTCGTTTCAATAGTGGGCCGATCCGCGCGGAAATCACCTCAACGAACCCACGCTGGAAGCGGTACGATTCGCACGTGCCAGCAAACGTCCCGGCCCATTCCTTGCCGAACCGGCCGAGCAGTTCCCTTTCGCGGAGTCGAAGCTCGGTGCGGCGACCGCGTGGCCCGCCTGGCACATTCAATTCGCATTGCACGCGGATGAACTCAGCCCGCTCCGGCTGACCGTGCTCGTCGAGCCAGTCGGCGTAGATGAGACGCGGCGCGTCGTCGGACGGAGCGTTGCCGATCGCGTTCAGAAAATCGTCGGCCCCGGTCACTTGAGTGGCCGCACGCGAACGTTGCGAAACGCGACCGGTCCATGATCCCCCTGGAGCATCAATGGCCCTTCGGCCATTTCCGGCTTCGTGTAGTTGTGTCCGGTCGGCGTCGGCATCTCGCGATTGTCATGGATGACCTGATCGTTCAACGTGGCCCGCAGGATTTTCGCATTCGCGGTTTTCTTGCCGGCCGCGTCGAAGCGTGGCGCGACGAACGTGGCCTCGAGCACCTGCCATTCGCCCGGGGCCTTGCACGCGTTCACCTGCGGAGCGAAGCCCTTGTCGAGGTGGCGATACTTCGGCGTCAACTCGGCCGTCGGGTAGATGCCGCCGCAATCGTCCCCGGTCAGCTCCTTCTTGCCGAAGCTATCGCAAATCTGAATCTCGTAGTGCCCGTGAAACTTGACCCCCGAGTTCGAGCCTTTCGGAATGCAGAACTCAAGATGCAATTCGACATCGCCGAACTTGGCCTTCGTGTACAGGTCCCTGGAGTTGCCGCCAACTCCGTTCACGAGCACT
>JANLUE010000815.1:0-15225 GCA_031363325.1 Gemmataceae bacterium | reverse complement strand
CAGGAGTTCGCGCTCAAGGTCGCTCATCGAGACAAGCTCTCGGAAGCCGGCCTGCAACGATTCGTGGCGGAAGCCCGAACGATGAACAAGGTCTCGCACGATCATATCGTGCACGTGAACCACTTCGGCTGGAGCGAGTCGACGCCGTTCTTCCTGATGCCGATCTACTCGGCCAGCCTTAAGGACAAATTGGCGGAGTATCAGGCCGACACGAAGAAAGCCGTGCGCCTTATGGCCGCGGTTGCCAAGGCCGTCGGCCACTTGCACGCCCGGGGTTACGTGCACCGCGATTTGAAGCCGGGCAACGTTTTGTTGAATGACAAGGGCGAGCCAGCCGTCAGCGATTTCGGCCTCGTCAAGATCGTCTCCGACGACCCATCGGCCGTCGAGTCCGCCAGTGGCGAATCCGTCACCGGCGAAACGAAACCGACGGGCGCGCGGCGCTCGCGGACGATTGTCGGCGCGGTGATGGGCACGAAAGCCTACATGGCCCCCGAACAAGCCGCCGGCCTGACCCACCTCGCCAACCCCAAATGGGACGTCTTTGCCCTCGGCGTGATGCTGCACGAACTGTTAACCGGGCAGTTGCCGCAGTCGTCAAAGGCCCCGGAAAAGTTGCTGGACCCGAACGAGCCGGACAACGAGTTGGCGGTAACGCTGAAGCCAGGTTTAGACCCGAAGTTGGTGAAGATTATTGCGAAGTGTCTGGCGCGGGATGAGGGGGAGAGGTATCGGGATGGGGTGGAGTTGGCGAAAGCAATTCGTACTGGCGGAACCCAATCAACGTTTGTGCGGTCAACAGTTGCACTTGCGCTTTTGACCGTTAGTGTCGTGGCATACTCATGGCCAATTTCAAATTCGCCAGAAATGCCAACTATTCCGACTGTCTAATCTGAATTAAGCGCAGGTCGCCCGTTCACCATCGTAGGTGAGTCTGGGTTGCCGGGCTATTCAAACGCCATCGTGGGAAACGAGTTTCTAAAGCCATACCTTGAACAAGCAAATGGGCAATTCGCGATCGAAAGCAGTCGCCGGGTCCTGGTGGATCTTTTGGATGATGCTGGAATGGACGACTACACGATCAAAGCGACTGTTCGGCAATTCTCGCATTCCGCTAGTTCTCGAGTATACATTTATTGCGGACGATTCGGAGCATCTAACCGCACTGGGCCGGTGTATCTATGCCCCAGCGTCGAAATCAACGTCCGAAGTGTAAATGCCGAAATACATGAATGCAATTGGAATCTACTGTGGAATGTAGTGGAGCCAGGTGCGCGGAATATTGCCAATGCAGTTGAAGCTGGCCCCAGGGGGAAGCTCGCAATCAATGCAGACGTTGAAGGGATTTCGCAATTCCATGTTCAAGTTTCGAGCGATGCATTCGGAACGACCTGGAAAATAGACAATTCGGTACTTGGTATCCTCCCTTGGAAAGTGGATGCTACAACGCAGTTCCAACTGAAAAAGTGCGGCGATTTGAATCCCGGCACGTCCATAGTGTTTGGGCCACGCCGGCCGTTTGGCGTCGGCGTCGTTTCGTGCGGCGCATCCTTTAAGAATGTCGTGATTAGTCCAAAGGGGTCCTAGACCCATGCCAACAGCTTCAACGCAACATCACTCGCAACAGGAGTAACCAATGAGCGCCAACGCATTCGAGATCACTATCGCCGTCAAAGATCCTCGTGGCGGGACTGGCCGCAACCAGGTCGGAGTGGAAGCTGTACCAAGTGCGTACGAGTACGAGATCTATAACTTGTCGCTAACTCCCGTCTCAGGGAATGAAGATGTCGACGATGACACGGACCTGCAGATCGAGTTCTACACTAGCCCCGTGAGACAGAACGCATTGGTCCAGCCATACTACGTGGGCAGTACCGGTGACGTGCCACCACAGTCGATCGGAGCGGCCATGGGAACCGATCGTGACACCGTAGGGGACCACGAGAATCGACACAAGCTAAAGATTCCGTATGCGACGTTAAGAATGTGGCGTAGCACCTATCAGACAGGGCCGAACGATAATCCTCGAATTCTTTTGGAATTCTATTTCCAACCTCCAAATATTAGAGCCGTTTCTCGGGTCCGCCGAATCCGGCTCGTAGACTGAAGTTTAGTCGAGTTATCGACCGTCAGGTTGATAATGCCACCGCGGAGCCATCGTCGCCTTTCGCTCCGCGAAAGGATTGCAGCGAGCGGCACCGGGATCGAGCTTGTGGCTATTTCATCGCAAGCCTCTCCTTTCGCGGAGCGAAAGGCGACGATGGCACGGCGGTGGCATTATCAACCTGAAGCTCAATCGCCGTTCCAAGGTGAGATTGCCAGATTCTTCAAGCAACTTGGTCCTATTGGGTTACCGCGACTGCGCTAATCTTTCGAATGGAAAGGCCACAGATGTCCGTCAAGCGATATGGCAGCGTTGCGGCTCTAGCCGCCGAGGTCGCCCTCGACCCGCGGCTTCAGCAGCAGATCCGAGATAATCCATCTGCGGCATTGCGTGACCTGGCCGATCATCCATTGACTACCGATTTCTGGATCTACCGGATCGTCGTTCTGGCACTCGGTCTCGCCGTACTCACTACACTCGGGGGAGGCATCTACCTTGCGGCAATTCAACGGCCTTTGCCGGATGGATTGGTGGCAATCGGTTCGGCCGCAGTCGGCGCGATTGCCGGCTTGCTCGCTCCATCGCCCATCAAGAGTTCATGATTTCCTCCCCACTTCAAACCCCCTCACCGCCGTCGGTCGAACGGTGATGGGGGTCTGTGCCCCACGGCTCAGCGTCCGCACTCGGGAGGTCACGTAGCGCTCGAGTTCCCAGAGCATGACGGCGCCGTCTTTGTTCAGGTCGGCGTGGCCGTTCAGGGCTTCGACGACCGCGGCGGTGAAGATACCTTGTTTCAATGCGCTCGTTTCCGCGGAGAGTTCTGTGCCGCGCGACGAGGTCATCACGATCGCGCCGTAGTCTTCGCTCACGAGGTCGCGGACCAGGTCGTCGGTCGCGGAACCGGCGCCGCGCTCGGCGGCCAGGCCGGCGTGGCACGCGTCGAGCAATACCAGGACGCGGCCGGGCATGTCGGCCAGGGCTTTCTTCAACAGTGATCCGCTCACACCGGTATGGTCCGTGTTCAGCAAGTCCACGTCGTGCGGCAGGAGCGAGAGGTCGCCACGCCAGTCCTTGCAGCCGTGGCCCGAGAAGGAGAACACGGCGATGTCCTGGGGGGTCATTCGCTCGGCCAGCCAGGCGAGGCCGGCTTCGATGCCCTTCGCCGTCGCGTCCTTGTCTTTCAGGACCTTTGTTTCAATTTTGCGAAAGGTCTTGGCTCCGTTGGTTTGGAACGCCTTGGCGATCGCGTCCGCATCCGGCGCGGCGTAGCGGAGTTTGGCCGGGTCCGGATAGTCGTTCACTCCGACGGCCAGAACGTATAGGGCCGGTCGCTCGTCGGCGCCCGCCGGGCCGGGGACTTGAATCGCGACCGGCGCGCTCACCGATCGACTGACGGCACAGTCGGCCGCGACCATCAGCGAGTACGGGCCGGGTGGCAATTCGACGGTCCACGATTCCGTCACGGCCCCGAGGACTGGGTTTTTCACGGTCTTCAAGCTGGCCGACCCACCGTACGGTCGGCCGTTCACGAGCAAACGCAACGCCGTCACCGGGTGCTTGCCGACGCTCGACGCGTTCACTTTCACTTCGAACGTTCGAGAAACGCGGGCGACTCCAATCCCGGTCGGCGAGACGATGTCCACGAGTGGCGGCCGCAGGGCGTTCACGTTCAACTCGGCCGGCCGTTCGACTTCCGCCAGCTCGAACGCCTTCTCCAGGCTGCCGGCTTCGAGCAGTTTGGCGATGACGGCCGGCTTGAACAGCGAACGCCGGAACTGGTTGGCCGGCGTGTATCGGCCGACGCGATCGGGGCCGTCGTTCACCTGCCAGCCGATCAGCCGTTCGCCGTTCGTCGAACACGAATAGACGCCCTCTTCCGTCCAGGCGACCCAGTCCTCAAAGGTGAACGCGAACGAGAGGAGGGGCTTCTTTTTGTCGGGCGCCCAGATGCGAACCGTCTGGTCGCGCGAGCCGGTGACGAAGTAAAGTCCTTCGCTATCGGTCGCGATCGAAACCACTTCGCCGACATGGCTCTGGTATTCGCGGACGATTTTCTTGGTCGCGGTGTCGAACAGATAGACTCCGTTGGTGCCGCCCGCGAGCGCGAGTCCATCGTCGAGCCAGGTCGCACAGGTGATTCGATCGCCGGCCGGTTGGAACGTGGCGAGCACTTGGTCGTCGTCGATCGCGACCAGTTTGCCGTCGCGCACTTCGAGGGCCTTGTCGTCGCGAACCAATTGTGCCTTGAGGTAGCCATCGGTCACGGGCTTGAGGTCGATCTTCATGTCGGCGAACGCGAGGCCGCGCTCGAGTGTGCCGCGTCGACCGAAGCCGATGCCCTTGCCATCGGGCCGCCAGCCGACGGTGAACGCGGCGAGGCCCAAACTGTAGAGCGGCTGCACGACCGACGCGTCGGCCGTCCGCCAGACGAAGCCATCGTTCTGATCGCCGCCCGCCGAGACGGCCCATTTGCCATCGGCCGAGATCGCGCCCGCTTCGACCGGGCCCGTGTGATGCGGAAAGGCGATTCGCACGCCGCCCGTGGCCAGATCGATGAGTCGGGCGAATCGGGAATTGGGATTTTCGCCGTCGCCAAGCGAAGTGCCCGTGGCCAAGAGTTCCTTGCTGTCGGGGGTGAACGACAGCGAGCGAAAGCCGGTGGCCAGGTCGGTGAACTTGTGACGCAGAGTGCCGTCCGGGTTCCACAGCGACAGGCTGCCATCGGTGTTGCCACGCACGATTGTCTTGCCATCCGGCGACCACGCGATGGCCCCGGCGACTGACTCGCCATCCGCCAGAAGCTTGTCGGCCTTGCCGGTCGAAATCGTCCAGAGTCGTAAGCCGTCGTCGCCAATCGACGCGACGCGATCGCCGCCGGGACCGAACGCGACCTGGCGAACCGGAGTCGTGTGGCCTTCGAGAGTCGATTCCATTCGACCGGTCGCCACGTCGTAAACGCGCAGCGTTTTGTCGGCGCTGGCCGACGCCAGCCGCGTGCCGCTCGGGCCGAACGCGAGGCTCGTGATCGCCCCCTTGTGGCCATCGAGCGTGCGGGCGATCTGGCCGGTTTGAAGGTCAAGCAGGTAAATCAAGTGGCCGTGCTTGCCGTTGCCGAACGTGTGCCCAGCGACGGCCACGGTGCGACCATTCGGTGCGACGCTGAGCGCGAGCAACGACCCCTCGCGACCGGGGCCGATCGGCAATCGAATCACGCGGGCCGTATCGCCACTCGAGAGGTCCCAGACGCGGACGGTCTTGTCGAGCGAAGCGGTGACGACGAACTTGCCATCGCCGGCGAAGCCAATGCCGGTCGCGGTTCCGGTGTGGCCACCGGTATCGAGGACGGGCCGCGGGGAATCGTCTTGAGCAAACGCGAACGTCGAACAGACGACCAAGAGCGCGAACGGTCGCATGGCAGCCTCCAGCACCGGGCGTCCTTCCTACCGAAAGCGCTCGGCGAACGGCGTCGAATCAATTCGCCTTGGCCGTCACCGCTCGTAGGGCCGCCTCGAAGGACACTTCGGGCAGCACGAGGGTCGCTTTGATTCCCGTCAGGTCGGTGCCGATGACGACGGGCTGGGGGCCGGCTTTGAGGAGGTGTAACGCACAGCGGGCGTTCAAGGGCAACGCGGCGACGTATTCGAGTTCGCCGGACTTCAGGCCGGGGCGGGCGCTGCGTTGCAGGCGACGGCTGAGCCACAACAGGCCGACGCAAATGGCGAGGACGAAGCCCGTCAACAGGACGAGTCGAACGAGCAGGTAGCCGGCCCCCGGGGTCTCGGGGACGGGGGGCGGGTTGTACGTGAGGTCGGCGAGGAGACCGATCATTTCTTGGCCCGTGGCGTGACCAGTTCTTTGATGCGGATCGCAAAATGATCGTCCACGACAACGACTTCGCCCCGTGCGAACACGAGTCCGCGCACGGTCAACTCGACCGGCTGGGACACGTCGCGATCGAGTTCGAGGATCGCCCCCGGGCCAAGCGTCAGCACCTCGCCGATGGGCAGGGTGACCTGGCCGAGGCGGGCGTTGATCGTGACCGGCACGTCGTGCAGGAAGGAGAGGGCCGGGCCGCTCTCGGAGCCGGCGGGCGCGAGTTGCGAGAACTCGGCCATGCGGGCCACGACGTCGGCTTCGGAAAGTTCGGCGGTTGGTGTACTCACGGTTGGCCTCACGTCTCGACGAGGGTGTCGATCTGCACGGCCTGCCGGCGTCCCACCGCGCCTGGCCACACGGAAAACTTCTCTTTGCCGGCCACCCGGGCCGACAACGGCTCCGATACGCGTTGCCCGAGGACGACCACATCGCCCACCCGGAGCAACGCCAACTGGAGCATCGTAAGGTCCGTGCTACCGAGCGGCACGGTGAAGTCCACCGGCATTTCCCGAACGGCGGACTCGATTTCGGCGCGCGGGGCCGATTGTACGACCACCGGGTCCACACTCGGCTTGACCAGTTCGCTCACGGGGGCGGTTCGCGGCATCAACAGGAACAGCGGGTGCTCGCCGAAAGGGCCACGCAATCGAAGCTCGGCCGACAGGATCAGGTCGTTCGCGGGCAGCGTGTTCACGCCGCGCGGCTCCCCGCGCGTGGCGACGCGGAACGTCGGCCCATCGGACGAGGGCCAGCCGGCCCCCAGGAGATCGAGCAACAGTTGCGTGACCAGGAAATCGCAAACGGAGCGTTCGACGGTCGTGAGTTCGCGATCAGCGGGCAATTCAGTTGGCGGCACGCCGAGCGAGCCATTGATGAGCGCGATCAACAACGGTCGGGAGAACGCGAGCAGCGGGGCCGCGTTCGGTGCCCGATCGACGGTCAACTTGAACGCGACCGAGCCGACGGGCAAGCCTTCGAGCGCGTTCGCGGCCGACATGGAGGCGACGCGTTCAACCGTGAGGTTGGCGGTGAACGGCAGCAGCCGTCCCCAGACGCGCGGGGCCATGTCACACGCCTGGGCCAGCCACCGGCCGACTTTCCCCTCCAGGGAACTCGGCGGCGGCTGTCGGAAGTCGAACGGGTCGGCCGTCATTGAACGATGTAATCCTCGAACAGAACATCCTTCAGGTGCAGATGCGACTTTTTGTCCGCTTCCGCACCTTCTTCGGAAAGCATTTCCTCGAACTTTTCTTTGATCTCGCGCTGCAGCCGATTCACGCCAACCGAACCGGCCACGTCCTTCGGGGCCTTGCCCGAAAGATGAGAGATCAACCAGGTCTTGAGCGCCGGCTTGTGGTGGGCCAGCAGCTTGATCCCTTCCTCTTCACTGTCCGGCCCGGTGACTTTGAGGATGATCTTCACCCGGAGGTACCGTTGCATCCGCTCTTCGGAGAGGTTGACCGTCACATCGCCGAACGGCACGTTGACGGACTTGCCTTCCGGTGCTTTCTTCTTCGTACCCTCTTCGCCCTTGGTCCCGCCCATGACCATCGGGAGAGCGGCCCCTCCGCCAAGGCTCGCGATCGCCACGACGAGGAACATAATCTTCTTCGGCCCACGCTTCGCGGTCGGCGTGGTGGTAACTGGTTTATCCGTGGCCATGTGAAACTCCAGGTTGTGAATCAAGTTGCGGCGAGAGGTTTACTCGGTTCCGCCCGTTGGCACAAGGCCAGCTCGGGACGTTGCGGGCATGGGATCGGCGGAAGGCATCTTCTTCGGTTCGGGCGTGGACTTCGGTTCGGGTTTCGGGAGCGTGTTCGGCGCGGCGATCGGTTCGCCCGGCAACTCAAACGTTCGCTTCACGGGCGTGACCGCTTTGACTCCGTGGGGCGCGAACACCGTTCCGGTCGTGGCCGGGTCTTGCACGAGAATCGCCGCCAATTCCGAACACACCCAGCGGTGGTAGAGGGCGGGCGACAACAGGGCGAGTTCGTCGGCGTGGCCGTCGTCCGGCCAGATCCAATTCGCCTCGTGGTACGGCCCGAGTTCCTTTTTGCGCTGGAGATAGTAGTTCTGGGCCCGCTTCGCGATCGGCAGATTGTTCGCGTCCCAGAGGCCATCGACGGACGCGACGACTTTCGCCTCGGCCGGCGCGACGGCCTGGAGCACAATGCCCACACGCGGCCTCGGATACGGCGAATACTCGGTGATCGTGCCGTGCAGGACGATGTCGGCGTGATAGATTTTGCCGATGCGGAGCATGGCGGCTTCGTCGAAGCGGCCGCCCGTGTGGATCTCGACGCACAAGTCGCAGGTGTCGCACGACTCGGCGGCGATCACCTCAAAGCGGCCGAGTTGCTGAAGCTCGGCGCGGAGCGCCCGGCCGATCTCGACATCGGCCCGCGTGTATTCGGATTCGTTGCAGAGCGGCAGGACCAGGACGCGACTGACGTTTGCCCAACGGAACGTGTCGTTGTGGAATTGGCTGTAGGTCGGATCGCAACCGGGTGGCGGGACGATTCGCTGGGGCTCGTGTTTGCAGCCAACGAGGAACAGGGCGAACGCGAGGGCGAGGGCGAGGGCCGATGTTTTCAGAACGTGCCGCATCGGGCCCCCTCAAGCGATCACTGATTGGCCTCCAGATACTTCTGAAGGGCGTCCACGACCAACCGCAACAGTTCCAGGTCTTCCTGCTCGGCCAACTTCTGCTTCTGGCGGGCTCGATCCAATTCCGATCGAAGGCGCAAGAGTTCGGCCCGCACTTGTGCGACCTCTTGGGCCGCCCGACTCATCTCGACTTCGTCGTCTCGAATCATCCGCTCGCGGGTCTCGAGGACTTCCTCCAGGGACCGCAACCGATTCGCCAGGCCGCGTTTCTCGGCCTCGCTTACTCGCAACCATTCGGCCAGCTCGACCGCTTTCTCGACGCCCGACTCGTTCGGTTTCAGTTCGAGCAGGCCGCCGCTGGCCGTCGGCTTTTCGAGCGAATGCGAATCGAACGGCACGATCGGAGTCGGGACCGTTCCGTCTTTGCGCGGCACCGGGCCCGAGACCACGGCCGGGCCCGCCTTGGCGGCCCCGATCGTTTCCGGCCCCATTGGTGCTGTGGCCATTGGGTTCGGCGTCGACGCCGGATCGACGGCGAACGCCACATTCACCGCGGAAGGTTGTTCAACCTTGGGCGGCATGGCGGTCCGGGTATCATCGGTTCCGAGGTAGCCCGACTTGCTCGATTTCGGGTCGGTCGCGCCCCAGTTGCCGCGAACGATCTCGGGAGGGTTCAGATTTTTGGCGGGCGGGGAAATTGGGGCAAACAGGGACGTACAGCCGCTCAGCCCCGCGAGCACGGCGGCAAGCGGGGCGGTTCGGGCAACTCGAGCGATCGTTTGTTCCGGCACAGCCAGTCCTCCCCCGGTCACTCGTAATCGAGCCGAACCCGAATCCGTTCCCCGCACGGGCAGACGACCTCGACCGCCCGAACGAGGTTCCCCTCGCGGATGACTTCGATCTTCGGCTCGGGCTTGTCGCCGGCCGGTCGCGGTCGGCCCACGATGGCCGGCTCGTCGACGAAGCAGACGTGCCGTCCGCCGACGACCGCCCGCGCGAGCGCGGGCTTGAAAGAGCTGTCGGCCATGGAAGCCTCTTCGGTGCCCGCCCGCCTCCCCCGGCGCGCGGACCGTGATTACACGAACCCGGTGAATACCCGATTGGGGGATTGCTGTCGAGGGAAAAGTGGGGGAAAATTGGCCGCGGCGGAATTGTTGATTGAACTCCGTCGTCGAGTACTGAGTACTCCGCTTGGGCTCCGAATTGCGGTGCCCACTCGCCCACTCGCCCCCTCGCCTACCATCGCCCGCCGCTATCAGCTATCCTTCACCTACCCGCCGCACTGTTCAATTTCGTCTGGAACCGGACATGATTCGATTCGGGCTCGCGCTGTCACTTGGGCTGCTCGTCGCGTTGTCGGCCGAGGGCGAGCCGGTTGCGTTTCGCGCCGACGTGGCACCGTTGCTACAGAAGAAATGTCTGTTGTGCCATGCGGGCGAGCGGGCCAAGGGTGGACTCGATTTGACCACGCGGGCCAAGGCGATCGAGGGGGGTGCCAACGGGCCGGCCCTCGCGCCGGGCAAGGCGGCCGCGAGCAAGCTGTTCAAAATGGTAGCCGACGGCAAGATGCCGCCGAAGAATCCGCTGTCCGCCAGTGAAATCGAAACGCTGCGCCGCTGGATCGACGAAGGCGCGAAATGGGACGGTGAACCGTTGCGGGCGGCCGTCGAGGCTGCGAAGCGGGCCGGGGCCGACTGGTGGTCGCTGCAACCGATTCGTCGGCCCAGCGTGCCGAACATCGCGAACGCATCGAATCCGATTGATGCGTTTATCCTGAGCGAATTGAAGAAACGCGGACTATCGGCGAACCCGCCGGCCGACCGACGCACGCTCATTCGCCGCGTCACGCTCGACCTCACGGGCCTGCGGCCCACGCCGGACGACGTGGCCGCGTTCGAGGCGGACCCGTCGCCGCTCGCCTACGAACGGCTCGTCGATCGCTTGCTGGCGTCGCCGGCCTACGGCGAACGCTGGGGGCGGCACTGGCTCGATGTCGTTCGCTTCGCCGAATCGAGCGGCTACGAAGTGAACAACCCACGGCCCAACGCCTGGGGCTATCGCGACTATGTGATTCGGGCCCTGAATCGCGATGTGCCGTTCAAGCAATTCGTTCGCGAGCAACTGGCGTCCGATACGGTGAGCGAAGGAGATCCCTGGGCGACCGGCTTCCTCGTCGGCGGGTCGCACGACCTCGTTGGCAATCAGACCGAGGAAGGCACTCGCCAAATTCGCTCCGACGACTTGTTCGACATGGTCTCGACGACCTCGACCGCGTTCCTGGGTCTCACGGCGGGTTGTGCCCGTTGCCACGATCACAAGTTCGACCCGATCGCCCAGCGCGACTTCTATGCGCTGGAAGCGATCTTCGCGGGCGTCGTGCACGAGGAACGGCCGTTGCGAGGAGCCGATCGGGCGGGCCACGCGTCCGAGGTCGCCGCGACACGCAAGCGATTCGCCGAGCTGGACCGCGAACTCGACGCGGCCGAGCCGCTCGCGAACCCGATGGCGTCGAGGAACTCGCGGCCGCCGATCAACGCCCGCCGCAACGTCGAACGCTTCGAGCCGGTCGAGGCCCTGTTCGTTCGCATGACGATCTCGGCCACGAACAACGGCGCCGAGCCGTGTATCGATGAGTTTGAAATCTACATCCCCGAGCGCGTCGGCGGGAACCTGGCGCTCACGGGCAAAGCGACCGCTTCGTCGGAGTATCCGAACGCGGACATCCACAAGATTCGCCATTTGAACGATGGCAAGCTCGGCAATTCGCGAAGCTGGATCTCGGCCGAAGCGGGTCGGGGTTGGGCGCAAATCGAATTGCCGCGTGTGGCGAAGATCGACACGATCGTCTGGGGCCGTGATCGGGAGCAGAAGTTCGTCGATCGCGTGCCGTCGAAGTATCGCATCGAGGTCTCGCTCGACGGCAAAGATTGGCGTGCGATCGCTAGCGATTCGGATCGTGGCCCGTCGTACGTGCCGCCCGAAAAATCGAAGAGTTTGAGCACCGAGCGCATGTCGCTCGAACTGAAACTGGCCGGCCTCGAGCGCGTGCCGACCGCGTACATCGGCAACTTCAAGCAACCGAGTCCGACGTTTCTCCTGAAGCGCGGCGACGTGATGCAGCCCGGCGACGCGGTAACCCCCGGCGCGATCCGCGCCGTCGGTCGGTCGCTCGAACTGAAGGCGAACGCGACCGACCCCGAACGGCGCACCGCACTCGCCGACTGGTTGGCCGATCCGATGAACCCCCTGCCCGCTCGGGTGATGGTCAATCGCGTCTGGCATTTCCACTTCGGCCAGGGTCTCGTCCGCACGCCGAGCGACTTTGGTTTCAACGGCGATCGTCCGTCGCACCCGGAGTTGCTCGACTGGCTCGCGTCCGAGTTCCGCGACAACGGCGGCTACCTTAAGCCGATCCATCGACTCATTGTGATGTCGAACACGTATCGACAATCGAGCCGCATCGACGCGGAGCGAGCACGAATCGACACAACGAATCGAGCGCTTTGGCGATTCCCGTCGCGACGCATCGAGGCGGAGGCCGTCCGCGATACGGTGTTGCAGACGACCGGCACGCTGAACCGCCAGGCCGGCGGGCCGGGGTACCAGATTTGGAATACTTCGAACTATGTGACCATCTACGAGCCAAAGAAAATGCTCGGGCCGGACGAATTCCGCCGCATGGTCTATCAGTTCAAACCACGCACACAGCAGGACGGCACCTTCGGCGCGTTCGATTGCCCTGACGCGACGACCGCCACGCCCCGACGACCCGTTTCGACCACGGCCCTGCAGGCGTTGAACCTGCTCAACGACGCGTTCGTCCACGATCAGGCGGACCGATTCGCCGAGCGAGTCCGCACCGCCGGCACGACACGCGATCAGGTGAATTTCGCGTTTCGGTTCGCGCTGCAACGGGCACCGAGCGAGCGCGAAGCGAGCGCCGCCGAACGCCTGTTGACCGACGTTGGCTTGAACCATCTGTGCCGAATGCTGCTGAACGCGAACGAGTTCGTGACCCTGGAATGACCATGCACCCGCTCTCGAACCTCGGCCGAGCGCTGTTGAATCGCCGCGATTTCCTGGCCAACACGGCCACGGGACTGAGCGGGGTGGCGCTCGCCAGCCTGTGCGCGGCCGAGTCCGGGCCGATCCGCCCGAGCATACGCCCCGAGTCGCCGCTCGCGCCCCGCCAGCCGCACTTCGAGGCGAAGGCCAAACGCGTGCTGCACATCTTCTGTTCGGGCGCGTGCAGCCACCTCGACACCTGGGACTACAAGCCCGAGTTGGTGAAACGGCACGGCCAGCCGATGCCGGGCACCGACAAACTCGTCACGTTCCAGGGCGAGAACGGCAATCTCTCCAGATCCCCCTACGCATTCAAACAACATGGCGAGTCGGGCAAATATGTTTCGTCGTTGATTCCGAATCTGGCCGAACTCGTCGACGAGATGTGCTTCATTCACTCGATGACGGCGAAGGCGAGTTCGCACGGGCCGGGGGAATCGCAGGCGAATACGGGGTTCGCGCTCGAAGGCTTCCCGTCGGCCGGGGCCTGGGTGACGTACGCGCTCGGAACCGAGAACCAGGACCTGCCGGCCTACGTCGCGATCCCCGACCCGCGTGGTGTGCCGCAGATCGGCCCCGCCAACTGGAACAACGCCTTCCTGCCGGCCGTCTTCCAGGGGACGGCGTTCAACGCCGATCGGCCGATTGCGAACTTGAAATCGGCGCGAGCACTCGATCCGAGGTCCGAATCGGCCGCCCGCGATTTCCTGAAGTTGCTCAACGACGAGCACCTGAAGCGCAATCCCGAGGACTCGGAGTTGGCGGCCCGCATCGCGGCCTATGAAATGGCTGGCCGCATGCAGTTGAAGGCCGCCGAGGTCGCCGACCTGACCCGCGAGACGAAGGCCACTCACGCCGCGTATGGCACCGATGACTCGAACAAGTACACGGCCGGCTTCGCCCGAAACTGTTTGCTCGCCCGTCGTTTGCTCGAGAGCGGCGTCCGTTTCGTGCAACTGTTCAACGGCGCGTTCGCGATGGGCGAAGGCGTCGGCAACTGGGACGGCCACAAACAATTGAAGGCCGACTATGATCGGCACGGCCCGATTTTGGACCGCCCCCTGGCGGCCCTGTTGCGCGACCTGAAATCGCGCGGCCTGTTGAAGGACACGCTGGTCGTGTGGTCCACGGAATTCGGCCGTATGCCGACGTTCCAGAAAGGCACGAACGGCCGCGACCACAACCCGAAGGGCTTCACCACGTGGTTCGCCGGTGCCGGCGTGAAGCGAGCGTACAGCCACGGCGCGACGGATGAATTCGGCCACAAGTCCGTGGAGAAAGTCGCGACCGTCTTCGACTTCCACGCGACCATGCTGCACCTATTGGGCCTCGACCACGAACGCCTCTCGTTCTACAGCAGCGGCATCGAACGAAGATTGACGGACGTGCACGGGCATGTGATCCGCGAGGTATTGGCGTGAGGTGTGAGACCAATGACGCCAATTGGAAAACTCTATCTATGCACTTTGCTGCCTTTCGTTGCACTCCGCTATTGACCGCTTATGCGAATATCCGAATTCTATGCATGCCAGACAAAGACGATAATCGCCGACCATCGCTTTTGCCGTTCGTCGGCGGCGGTTGCCTGACTATGAGTATGGGTCTGTTGTTGATGCCATTCTTCTGGACGCGCATGTTCTGTCTCGTTCCGTTACTCGTTGAGCCCGGATTGTTCGGTCTGCCACTTTATCGGGCAATCCAGAAGCGATCCGGGCTGAAACCGAGGGAGTGGCGACGCTGTCGTTCGATCAGACGCGCGTCGAATTTTCCCGGCGCTCAATCGCGTGAAGTCAGTTCTTCCGGACGGCCCCCCGACTTCGAACGAACGGCTGGCCGCCGGCCGTTCAGGATCACTCCGATGTAGGTGTGCCGGGCGAGCAGGTGATACGAGAGCAACAACGCCGCAGTCGTCCCGACGCAGATTCCAAGGAACTTGACCCAGGCCGAGTTCTCCCAGTCGCGCACCCATGCTTGAGCCCACACGACCAGTGGCAAGTGAACCAGATACAGCCAGTACGCCGAGTCCGACACGTACCGAACGAAGCGGTTTTCGGCGTTCAGCATCCGCCGGAAGAGCCCGAATAATCCGAACGTCATCGCCCAGGCGTAGACGACCTGCAACGGTCCGGTCACGATCGGGTCGGCGACGTGTTCTTTCGCGGGCACAAGGACGGCCGCGGCGACCCCGATCCAGAGCCACCACCAACGGCCAAGTCGCCCACGAACATCGTCGGAGTCGTGGTACACCGCGCCGGCGGCGAAGAAGAAGCCGTAATACACCAGCAAGTGTGGGTACGGAATCACCCCGGCGGACGTGTCCGGACCGAAGGTCGGGAAGAGCACGCCCATGAAGAGTTGCGGAACGAGCGTCAGCGGGACCAGCCACGCCATCCGCAAAGGCGAAGCGATCATTCCGCTCGGCAGTCGGGGCAGGCGGACGAGGCCGGCCGCCCAGGCCAACACGCCGAACCCGGCCACGAGCCAGCAGAGAAACCACAGGAACCAAAGATGCGAAAACTGGTTCGACAAAATCAGGTGCACCGGCGGGCCTTGCGGCGACAACTTCAGATTCC
>JANLUE010000420.1:0-3725 GCA_031363325.1 Gemmataceae bacterium | reverse complement strand
TGCGCGGTTTACCGCCTTCGAAACGAGGCTACAATGTTCAAAAGATGGGCTCGAGAATTCCAGGCCTCTCGGGAGCAAAGATGCGAGGCATTGCTGAACTCAAAGAATTTCACACGTTTCTGACCGGTCGAGTTCAGGTTGAGTCTCTGGAGTTGTCTCCTGAAGAAGCACTGGATGAATGGCGACAAAGCCATCCGTCGCCCGAGTTGGCTGAAGAGGACTCGGCCGCGATTCAGGAGGCGCTCGATGATGTCGCCAAGGGCGATCGCGGTCTGCCGTTCGCGCAGTTCGACCACGAATTTCGAATTCGGCACGGGATTGAGCCGGGACGATGAACTACTCTGTTCAAGATTCGTCGCGGTAGAACGTATCGAATCGTGTTTCGTATCGAGGAAGACGTAGTTCTGGTGTTGCGAGTTCGACGGCCCGGACAAGCGCCCCTCCGTAAGACCGACCTGTCTGGTTGAAGAATTGACTCGTAGCCGCTCTCGCGCCCGCGTACATCACGGCCGACAAGAGCCTGTGTCGGGTAAAAACGAAGGCCAAGGGTCCGGGTTGCCGATGCGTCGGCGACCCAAACCCGGCCTTGTATTTTTTGCCAATCGAATCTAAGCTCTCCCGCTCTACCGGGGTTGCCCCGCCCCGCGCTCGCAAGGACGCGACGCATGATTCGCTTCGCTCATTTCGGCCTCGTGGCTCTGATCACTTCGTCGGCGTTCGCCGAACCACCCAAGGACGTGACGGTCACCCTCGGCGTGCAACGGGCCATGAGCACGGCCCGGGAATTCCTGCGCAAGAACCAATCGGCCGAGGCGGTCGCCGTTCTCGAAGGCGAGCTGGTCAACGCGGACGGCAGCGCGAATTATCTGAAGCTGCTTCGCGAAGCGTACGCGTCTCAACTCCGCGAGTTGCAATTCCGCAAGGCCGACTCGACGGCAATCGAGTCGGTTCGATCGCGCTTGAAGAGCCTCGATGGGCCCACCTCGCCATCGATACCGAAAAGCGAAACGCGTTTGGGCACATCGTCGCCCCCGCCGATTCCCGAACCACCGGCCGAGCCCCTGGGGCCCACACCAGTTCCGCTCACCGATCCGTTCCAGCAAGTGCCCCGAGACGACTTAGCCAAATCGGACAACATTGTTCGAGCGTCGGCCGCGTTCGCGGACAAACGGTACCCCCAGGCGGCCAACCTGTTCGCCGAGGCGGAGCGAGCCAAGGAAACGTTCTCGGCCGCTCAACGTGACGAATGGGCCTACAGCCGACTGCACGGCGTCGCCCTGCGAATGAACCGGGACGGTACGAAGGATCGAGCCGAACTCGGTCGTGAAGTCGAGTTGGCGCTGAAGCTCGGTACGGATCGCGTTCGCCCGTTCGGCAACGAGTTGTTGAGCAAACTTGGCGGCAGCCCGCCGGTCGAGACGGGCTGGCAAATCGTCGAAGGGGCCAACTTCCGCGTGTTGCACCGTAATCAGTCGGCGCTCGCGGCCGACGTGGCACGCACGGCCGAGTCGGTTCGAACGGCGATGTACGAACGCTGGTTCGGCCCCGCGCCGACCTGGGCCCCGAAGTGCGATATCTATCTGAATGGAGCGACCGGCTCGGTGAAGTCGACCGTCGCCTCTCGAGGCGATCAAGTCGTCTCGCGGCGGATCGACCTTCGAGCGGATGCCCCGACGTTGCTCGATGGCCCGTTGCCGCACGAAGTGACGCAGGTTCTGTTGGCCGACCTGTTCGCCGATCAGCCGTTGCCGCGCTGGGCGCTCGTCGGCATGGCGGGCCTATCGGAATCGTCGCGTGAAGTGGGTCGATATCGCCAAGCGATCCCGGGACTTTTGAAAGAGAAGAAACTGTTCAAGGTCGAACCGTTCCTGGAGCGAACGGACTTCCCGACCGCCGACTCGATCACGGCCTTCTACGCCGAGAGCGTCTCGCTCGTGGCGTATCTGGTCGAGTTGCGTGGGCCCAAAGCATTCGCCGCGTTCCTGCGCGAAGGCCCACGGCGCGGCTACGCCAAGGCCCTCAACAGTCACTACGGCATCAAGGACGCGGCCGAGCTTCAAGACAAATGGCTCCGTCACGCCGTGGCGGCCGATTGACGAAACATTCGAGCGTCGCGATCGGGCATAGGAATTCGCTTACTCGCTTTCATTCGGGGTCGCGGCTGGCGAGGCACTTGGACACATCGTCAATTCGCACCGGAACACCCGCCTCTTGACTGCCCGCATTCGATTCGTGTACATTCCCACTACCGCCAGTCGTCACCTCTTCGAGGCTCCCATGCCGCGCGTCTTTGCCGCACTCGTGCTTGCGTTGGCCATTTTGCCCGCTCGTAGCGCCGACCCCGAACCGAAGCCAGCGATCGAAGCGGGCTTGAAGTTTCTGACGGACGAAGCCGTCTCGTGGAAATCCGAACGAAAGTGCGCCTCGTGCCATCACGTGCCGATGACGTTATGGGCGCTGGGCGAAGCGAAGCAACGCGGTTACGCGGTATCTGACAAGGCGATCAAGGAATTGACCTCCTGGGTGCTTGGCAAGGACGATCCGGCCAAGATCAACCCAAAGCAAAAAGAACAGAAGGATATCTTCGCCAATCCGGCACCTCTACTCGTGGCGATTGGCGTCGGATCGCTTCAATCGAAAGAACACACGGATGGCATCAAAGCGATGCTCGACCTGGTCGTCGCCGGCCAGGACAAGGACGGGGCCTGGCGGCTCATGTACGTCTGGGAGCCGATCAACTCGACGCCGGACGCGATCACCACGTTGGCCTTGCTCGCACTCCACAACTCAGAAGCCGGCGACGCCACGGCCGCGAAAATGGCCTACCCCAAGGGCATCGCCTGGTTGGAAAAGAACGCGGGGTCGAGCACGCAATCGATCGCACTTCGATTGGCCTTGCTGAAGCGAGTCGGCCGACTCGGCAAGGAATGGGAGCCCCTCGCCGACGAACTCCTCGGCCGACAGCGGAACGACGGCGGCTGGGGACAGACGAAGGAAGAACCATCGGACGCGTATGCCACGGGCCAGGTGCTCTATGCGCTCGCCGAGGCGGGCCGGGCGAAGGACGCGACGAAGATCAAGAAAGGAGTTGACTTCCTGCTCAAGTCACAGGAAGAAGACGGCTCGTGGGAGATGAAGTCGCGACCGGGCCAGCCGCAGAATCGGGCCGCCAAGGAACTCGGGCCCATCTCTCACGCCGGAACCGCCTGGGCCGTTATCGGGCTCGTGAAAGCGACCCCCAGGCCATGACGCGAGTTCGGGTTTCGCCGTATGATGGGGAAGGATGAACTTCGCTGGGAGTGAATCATGTCCGCGACCGTGACGGCCCCGCCACGCAACGTGCTTGAGCTCGTACGCTCGCTGAGCGATGAAGAGAAGGAACTCGCGTTCGCCGAGTTGTGGCGTGAAGCGATCGAGATTTCTGGCGACAAATACGCCATACCGATGGAGACGGCGGACGGCCGGGCGATGGGGTTCCTCGTCCCACCGACGGCCGCCGAAGGCTTCCCGCTGCTCGCGCAGTTCATGAAGCTCACTCCCGAACAAAGGAGCGGCAAGGCGCTCGAGAACCTGGACGACACGTTTGACATGGCTGAGTTCCTTGATGAACTCAATGAAGCTGACCGGGGGTGAAGATCAGATTCAAGCAGTCGATCTAAACCCGTTTCAGTCGGAAACTTGGAGTTTCAAAACCTCGCCCGCGCGGCAACGGCGAACCGGCTGCG
>JANLUE010000392.1:0-8906 GCA_031363325.1 Gemmataceae bacterium | reverse complement strand
GGGGCCATCCCGGCGTCGGCGAACATCGCCCCGGAGTTGTGCGTCGAGATCTACGAGGCGTTCCAGGCCGACGACATCGATCGCTCGAAGGCGGCCCAACATCGATTGAGCCCCGTGCGCATGGCCCTGACGATCGGCACGGCCCCCGGGGTCGTGAAACAGGCGATGTCGCTGATCGGCTGGGATGTCGGTCCCAGCCGATCGCCCATCGCGCCACTCCCGGCCGACAAACTGCGGAAGTTGAAGGAAATTCTGGTGAACGCGGGGCTGATTTAGGGCGCTCACGTAAGGTTTCATCGCTTCGCCCGGACGGCCGTGCACACGTCGAGGAAGTCGTCTCGGAGTTCCGGCACTTCCAGGGTTCCGCCAAGGCGGTCGACGATCTCACGTTGGTCGTGGCCGAGGTGCGATGACGCGCGAGTCGAATTGCCCGCAAGTCAAGTCGCGGCCCAATTGAAAAGGATCACGCCCTTTCACCGGCCGCCTGACGCTCCAGTTCGTCGAGTTCTTCGCGTCGCCCGACGACGATCATCAGGCCGCCCGCTTCGATCACGGCGTTGCCGCGCGGGTTAAACACCAGTTCGCCGGACGGCCGGCGAATCGAGATGACCACCACGCTCAGTTGTCGGCCGATTCCCGTCTCGCGGATCGTCTTGCCGCACAGTCGGCTATCGGGGCTGACGGTCACTTCTTCGATGTGGAACGACTCCGGGCCGGTCTTGAACGCTTGATCCAGAAAGTGCCCGACCGTCGGCCGAAGCACGGCCTGGGCCGCCCGGTGCCCGCCGATCACGTACGGCGACACAACCTGATTCGCCCCGACGCGCCGGAGTTTCTGCTCCGAAGACTCGTGTTCGGCCCGGGCAACAATCAGCAAATTCGCGTTCAGCACGCGGGCCGAGAGCGTGATGTACAAGTTGGCCGCGTCGGACGGCAGCACGATCAGCAACGTCTTCGCCCGCTCGACGCCGGCCCGCTTCAGGATCTCGTCTTCGGTCGCGTCGCCGTGAACGGGCAAGCCGTGCGCGAACTCGGTCTCGTTTAACAGGCCTTCCTCGCGATCGACCACGACGTAGGCGATCTCGTGTTTCTCGAACTCCTGGCAAACGAGCCGGCCCATGCGCCCGAAGCCGCACACGATCACATGGTCGCGGATTTCCGACAGTGCTTTCTTCACGCCCTCCCTCCCCAGAGTCTCTCGAAACTGGCCGCTCACGATGGCCCGGATCATCTCCGTGGCCGAGAAGAACAACAGGAAAATGCCGCCGAACGCGTAGACAATCGTGAACCAGCGGCCGCCCGTCGTGAGCGGATGCGTCTCGCCGTAGCCGAGCGTCGTCAGGGTGATCGCGCTCATGTAGAGCGCGTCGAACCACGTCCACACGCCCGGCTCGCCGAACGACTTGAAGCCGAGCGTGCCGATCGCGAGCAGGAGGAACGGGACGGCGACGGCCCACCAGACGCGGTACGGGACTCGGCGGACGGTCTTCATCGTTTCGCCTGGACGGCCCCGCACACGTCGAGGAGTTGTTGTTTTCGCTTCGGGTTCGCGAACCGCCCGTTCGACTCGACCCAATCGGAAACCGCCTGGACTTCAGCTTTGAGCGCCGCGAGCGCCTTGGTTCGGTTCGGTCCTTCGCCGGGCGAGGACATTGCCGACGTATGTGCGAAGACCGGCCCGTTCGCATAGAGGTCGTTTATGCCGGTCCCCCAGCATCGGGCCGCGACCCAAGTGCCGGCCGGGAACGTGTACGGCAGCTCCGCCGTCGCCGAATAAACGCCGTGCTCGTCCACGGTCGGCGTGGCCGACGCGATCACTTCGCCATTCGAGACCAGCTCGACGCGCTCGAATGGAACGATGCTCGCGGCGTCGGCCGTGATCGTATCGAGCTTGCGCGGGCCGAGCCGATTGTTCGTTTGGCTCGCGGTGACTCGAAGGAGCGGCCCGTTCGTGGCGGCCGTCCAGCCGCGGCGAATGTTCTCGATCGCATCGCCGTACGTTTCGGCGAACGGGGTCAACGTCCGCATCGAACCAATCGCGACCCGATTGCTCGCCTTCGCCGAGCCGCCGGCGAGCGGCAGAATCACGCCCGCGTCCCACAGGCGATAGAGCATCGGCACGAATGCGCTCGATCGCTCGGCCGCGTCGAGTTCTATTGCATCGATGTTGCCGAGCAGTGCGTTCGCGAACGCCTCGCCGCCGGGCAACCCGGCCTCGGGTCGATACGCATCGCACCAGACGACGAGGCCGTTCTTCCGATGGCACTGGCCGCACCAGTCCGAAAGCGACCAGTCGTCCGTTTCGTCGGCGTGGCCGAACGTCAGGGGGTACACGGGGCGATGGCAGTTCAACAGCCCCAGTCGACCCAGCACCGGGTGCACGTTGAAGGTATTCACCGCGACGTGGGCGTGCTTCGCGAACGCGTCCGCCTGGCCGCTAAACGCCGAGAGGTTTGGCACAATCCGATACTGGTGCCCGTCGTCGGATCGATAATCGTGAACGCCCGCGAGCAGGTTGACGAACTCGATTCCCTCGGCCGCCCCTTCGAGATCGGCGTCGGCCGGCGACAGAAAATGGGCTCGCGTGTCGACGCCCATCAGCCGCGACCATTCTTCGTCCGGCCAGCGCTCGATGGCCATTCGCAGGGCGAGCTGGCCCTCGCCGAGTTGAATCGTTTCGCGGATCGGCCGATAGGCGGGGCCCTTGGTCACTTCGACCGCGAGCGGAACGCCGGTCGGCAGGGGGAACTCGGCCGAGCCATCGATGTACGCGTACTGCTTCTGATTCAGATAGACCTGCCCGCCGACCGCCTCGCCGCGCCCCGTCGGGAAGTCGGCCGTTCGACCGAGTGGCGCGATGTACTTTTCATCCGGTCCGACGATGCGAATCCGCACGGGCGTCGGCCGACTGGTCGCGGCATCATTGACTCGAACGTGGACGTTGAGGGTCTGGCTCATTGATGCTGCCCGCCGGCGGCTTCGACGATCGCCCGGAACGCGGCGACCGCTTTCGGGAACAAGTCCGGCCCGGTGAACCCGCCTGTCGGCCCGCCGCCGAGCAGATGCGGTTCCATCGTCGCGAACCCGGAATAGCCGCGCTTCACCGCGTCGGCGATGATCGTCGGAAATTGCCCGCCCCCCTGGCCGGGCAGACTACCGTGCTCCTGGCCCGTCGCCCAGTCCTTGATGTGGAAGTGAGCCGTGTACGCCTTGCAAGCCTCCCAGCCCTTGAGAGGGTCGTAGCCGCAGAAGACGAAGTTCGCCGGATCGAACGCGGCCTGAAAGGTCGGCGTGCGAATCTCGTTGAACAGGTCGGCCAGGCGCTCCGGCGAATCGCCATAAATGCGATGTTCGTTCTCGTGGAACAGGCGCAGGCCGTTCTGTTCCGCGATCGACACGTGTTGCCGGAGTCGGCTGATCACTTCGCTTCGATAGGGGGCCCAATCGCCGTCGAATTTTTCCGGCGGATAGTAGCTGAAGATGCGAATGTTCCGCGTGCCGAACTGTTTCGCGATCGCGACGGCCCGGCGAAACTTCTCCTGGTGCGGCCCGAAGGGCTCGTCGATCCGAATCTTGCCGATCGGCGAGCCGATGGCGCTGAGCTTGAACTTCTCGCGATCGAGCAAAGCCTTGAACTCGGCCAACTGAGCGTCCGACAGCGCGAGCACGTTGGTCTGGTGGATCGAACGAAACTCGATGTGCCGAACACCGCAACCCTTGAGGACGGCCATCTGCTCGGCCGGCTCGGGGGAGATCTCGTCGGCGAACGCGCTAAGTGTGAACATGGCGGCTCCCGTGGGAATTGACGTGATCTTATGAGCGGCGGGGCCGATTCGGCGGAAATGGACCTGCGATCCGAAAGTTGCCGAGAGTGCGGTTCGATTGGCGTCACCCGAGTCCGGGAGCCGCTTCGGCGACTCGCAGCTAGCCCCGGCCGATGGCTTCGAGGCCGGGGTTGCCCACGCAAACGCTACATCAACTCGCAAGTCGCTCTAATCGCCCGCGACTTCGAATAGTGCGATTCGAAACTCTTCAATGTCTTGACACCGGCCGGAGAGATTGACGAGGCGCTTCAAGTGCGCTCGATCGACGAGGGCTTCGAGTCGAGAAACCAAGTCTGAAGGAAGGAACCCAAATCGTCCCTCAAGAACCTCCTTGATGTCTTCTGCTCGTTGGCGTGTCTCGGCCTTGAAGACCAACTCTTGCACGAACGGGCTTTCCATGATCATCGGTCGCTCCTCCAATAGGCGATGTAGCAGGTCCGAGTCGTTGATGGTCAACGTCGCGAAGACATGGGCCAAGGCGAGCAGGTTTGGCAGCTCCTGCTCCACGGCTTTCGTCTCGATCACACTTCGACATTCTCGCAGAAGTGGCTCCGGTTCGCCAGCGAAGCTGGCGAGCGGAACCCAGGGCATGAGTGCTGGCTCACCGGTCGCCAGCGATTCGCGCGCGTCGAGTTTCCACAACTCGACGACCTGCCAGCCGGCCAGGAAGTAAGTTTGCCCCTTCCGCAACTCAATGCTTGAGTCGACTTTCGCGTTCCCCTTGGGCCGTAGGACGAACACGATCGCCTCGGGTAGCTCGTGGAAAGCATTGTCGGTGGCACTGATATCGTCCAAAAGTTGCGTCTTGACTTGCCCGTCGGCGTACGTGGCGATTTCGACCAAGTACAGGGACTTGCCGGTCGGGCGTTCGACTTCGATCAGCCCGTCCGGGATCTGCAGCGGCTGAACGACTTCGTTGGGCACCGCTTGCCACTTCGGAATGTCCGTGACGCCACCGAGTCGAAGCACGACATCGCCGTGCGTTCGAATCAACCATTTGCTGCCGCGGTCAAAGCGATTTCGTGCCATGGCGTACTCGGCTTACCCCGCCCTCAGGCGTTCGAGAAAACGCGTCAAATCGGGGGGCGGGCCCATGGCCCAGTGGACGTCCTTGGCCGTCGCCGGGTGGACGAAGCCAAGTTCCAGGGCGTGCAGCGCCAGGCGCGGCGCGCCGGAGTCGTCCGGCGTGATGATGCCATCCGCCCGACGATTGTAAACGGCCTCGCCACAGACCAGATGGCCCGCCTCGGATAGATGAATTCGTATCTGATGCGTTCGCCCGGTCTCAAGCTGGCAACTCACGGCCGTGTGGCTGGCGAATCGTTCGACGACATCCACGTGCGTGACCGCCCGCTTGCCGGCCATTCGCTCCGGGCCGCTGCCGCGTCGACCGTCGCCGCGATCGCGGACCAGCCAGGTTGAAATTGTTCGTGGCGACACGTGGCCCCGAACGATCGCCAAGTAGCGGCGAACCACGGTGTGGGCCTTGAACTGGTGACCGAGGTCGCGCTCGGCCCGAATCGAACGGGCGAACACGACGAGCCCGCTCGTCTCCTTGTCGAGTCGATGCACGATTCGCAAGCGCGGCAGATCGGACTTCTTCTTCCCGAACCGAATCGCAATCGCGCCCTGCGTCACGTCGTCGAGAGTCGGCACGAGTTCGCGGCGATTCTCGTGCCAGTCGCGTTCGGCCGGATGGCGAACCGTACTCACGCCCGAAGGCTTCTCGACCACGACGATATCCTCGTCGAGTTCCCGAATGACGACCCCCTCCGGTCGTTCGCCTTTCACGATCGGTGCGGCCTTGTCCAGAAGCTCGACCACGTCGCCGAGCTTGACGCGTCGAGCCGGGTCCATGCACAGCGAGCCGTTCAGCGCGACCCGCCGTCCCGTGGCGAGCGCCTTGACCTTGGCCCACGATTCGCCGGGGCACAGCGAACGAAGTACGGCCGCCAGCGTCTGGTCGGCCTGATCGGGAAGGACGGTGTGGATCAATTCAAACTCGGTGATAGGCCGGTTACTGCCCAAGCCGATCGAGCCAGGGACCAGGAAGACAGGGGCCAAGAAGCCAAGGACCGGGAAGTTTCTGATTTTCGGCAAATCTAAACTTGCGGCACGAAGTGCGCCGCCTTATTTTCATTTCTTGTCGGAGACTGTGTGTTCCCCGCGAGCCCCAACCCGCACATTGCGACCCCCCGACCGATCATCGATTTCAGATCAATATCTCCAACACCCCACGAGTCTCTCGATGCCCAATCTTGCAGAGAACCGCGGCGCATCCTGGATCGCCGTCGCCTGGTGCATTCTGGGCGTGTTCGCGTTCTTCATCGCGCTCGCGATCGCCTCGAATGTGGCCATGCGACAGGTGCCACTTTGGCTATGCGCCGATCAGTATATGGCCGGCGAACTGGAGGTGACGCGCATCGACGCGCGGGCCGGGCGAGTGCGGGGAGGCCGCGCGATCGACGGGGTGATTCATCCCGGCGGCGAGAAAGTCCAGGCGCTCGCCCAGAACCTCGACCTCGAGGAATTCATCGATCCGGCGGACCGGAAGACTCGCTTCGTGCCATTGCCCCGAGAAATCGAAGGCAAGCGAATCGGCGTCCTCTACTGGCCGGACCATCCCAGCATCGCGCAATGGTGGCATCCGCCGACGGTCTTGAACCCCGGCGCAACCGAGGTGCGGCTCGAGATCGTTCGCAACGCCCTGCTCGCCGCGGCCTTTGGCCTCGGGGCGTTTGTTTGCTTTCAGCGTGGCGGCCGGCGACTCCAGCAAGTCGTACCCGCGCCGCCCCCGCGCCCCGCAACGCCCCCCTGGGTCGGAATCGTTCTCGTTTTGCTTTACGTCGTCGTCCTTGGGTT
Source organism: Gemmataceae bacterium (assembly GCA_031363325.1). Taxonomy (GTDB): domain Bacteria; phylum Planctomycetota; class Planctomycetia; order Gemmatales; family Gemmataceae; genus SIAJ01. The sequence goes on along the minus strand of JANLUE010000392.1, from coordinate 2,220 downwards.
GGTCACCTACGTCATGCCGAAGAGATTTGGATGACCGAGGAAAATCGCCCAATGACCGCCGTCGAGTGGCGTTTCGCCGCGCCGGCCGTAGGATCAAGCGCACATCGCCGATTCGCACCCAAGGCCCTCTCCGATGTGGATCGACCGGATCGTTCGCTTCCTGCTGCCCCGGCAGGAACAGTTCTTCACCCTCCTCGAAGGCATCGCGGGCAAAATCGACCAGGCGGCCGGCGCGTTCGCCGAATTGCAGAAGGCCGGCAGTCTTCGCGAACTCGAAGCCGTCTCCGCCCAACTCCGACCGATCGAATCCGAGGCCGACAACCTCTGCCATCTCGTCTACAAGGAACTCGACCGCACTTTTGTCACGCCGATCGATCGCGAAGACCTGGCTGCCCTCACCAAGGCCCTCGACAACGTCATCGACGGGATGGAGCACACGGCCACGTTCGCCGCTCTGTATCGCTTCGACACGCTCACGCCGCCGATGCGGGAACTCGTGCGCATCACGGTCTTGGCGGCCGGCGAGCTGGCGCGAGCCACGCGACTGCTGCGTCGGTTCGGCGACCCGGAAGCCGTCCACGAGCCGACCGTCGCGGTACACACGCTGGAGAACGAAGCGGACCTGGTCGACCGGGGCGCCGTCGCCGACCTGTTCTCGAACGGCCTGTCGCCCGCCGACCTCGTTCGCCAGAAGGACATGTTGTTCAGCCTGGAAGCCGGCGTCGATCAGTGCGAGGACGCGATGGATGTCATCCGGTCCGTGGTGGTGAAGAATGGATAGCACGCTCACAATCGTGATTTTGGTCGTCGTGTTGGCCCTGGCCTTCGACTATATCAACGGGTTCCACGATACGGCGAACGCCGTGGCCACGGTCGTTTCGACGAACGTGCTGCCGGGCCGGACGGCCGTCCTGCTGGCGGCCGCCTTCAACTTCATCGGGGCGTTCGTCGGCGTGGGGGTCGCCAAGACGATTGGCGGGGACATTGCCGACCCGACGACGATCAATCAGACGGTCGTCGCGTCGGCACTCCTCGGCGCGATCTTCTGGAACCTGCTCACCTGGTACTACGGCATCCCATCAAGCTCTTCGCATGCGTTGATCGGTGGCATCGTCGGTTCGGTCTGGTGTCATCGCGTCCACGAAGGAGCACCCGCCGGCGCATCGATGCGGGAACTCCTGTCGTCGAAGGGGGTCCGCCTGACGCTCGAAGCGCTAATTCTCTCGCCTCTGTGCGGATTGCTGTGCGGCTTGACCTTGATGATCATTCTGACCTGGCTCGTCTTGCGCATGCGGCCGACGGTCGTAAATCGAACCTTCCGCGGCTTGCAACTCGCGTCGGCCAGTTTCATGGCGTTCGCGCACGGCTCGAACGACGCCCAGAAAGCGATGGGCATTATCACCATGGCTTTGGTGGCTTACGCAACCTCGAAGGGCGAAGTGCCCGACAAGAATGTGCCGGTTTGGGTCATTGTCTGCTGTGCGACGGCGATGGCCCTCGGGACCGCATCGGGCGGCTGGCGCATCATGAAGACCATGGGGCATCGCATCATCAAGCTGCGGCCGATCAACGGCTTCGCTGCCGAGACGGCGGCCGCCTCCGTGATCCTGGTCGCCACCTGGCTGAAAGCCCCGGTCAGTACCACGCACGTCATTTCATCGAGTATCATGGGGGTCGGGGCATCGAAGCGGGTGTCGGCCGTCCGTTGGGGCGTTGCCCGCCGAATGCTCGTCGCCTGGATCCTGACGATCCCTGTTTCCGCCGGCACGGCCGCGATCGTCTATGCCATGTTGCGACAAGTGATGTGACCCGGCTCGTCGTTTGCAGACCGAATCGGCTCCAAGGAGCGATGCCATGCGGACCGAACGCGACAAAATGCTGGCCGGCGAGATGTACGACCCGCTCGACAACGAGTTGGTGGCCGCCCGCGACCGGGCCCGCAACCTGTGCCAGGACTTGAACGCCACGCGCGAGGCCGATCAGGACGCCCGCCGCAAGATCCTCACCGCACTGTTCGGTCTCGGCGGCGAATCGGTCTGGATGCAGCCACCGTTCTATTGCGATTACGGCTCGAACATCTTTCTCGGCCAACGGGTGTTCTTCAATTTCAATTGCATCGTGCTCGATGTCTGTCGCGTGACAATCGGCGACTACACGTTGTTCGGCCCGGCGGTGCAAATCTACACGGCCACGCACCCCATGAACCCGGAACTGCGGCGC